>JACMKG010000324.1 GCA_014380255.1 Prolixibacteraceae bacterium
ATCCGCATAGGTGGATGTAGTGGAGATAAATGTTTCAATAGCCACTACCGAATTTTTCTTAAATCTTCTTTGGTCATACCTGTTTCTGTAATTAAGCACTTCATCCGGCTGTTCGTGCAGGCTTCTGCCAACGCCGTGCCCACCAAGATTCTTAATAACTTTGAACCCACTCTTTTTCGCTTCGGTTTCGATGATGTATCCAATATCCGAAATTCGCACCCCACCTTTTATGCTGGCAATGGCTTTCTTTAAGATGAGCTTTGAAGCATCCACCAATTTTTGATGCTGATTGACATCCTGGCCCAAAACAAATGAACCTCCATTATCGGCCCAGAATCCGTCCAATTCAGCCGAAACATCAATATTCACTAAATCCCCTTCTTTCAAAATTCGCTTATCTGAAGGAATTCCATGGCAAAATTCATTGTTGAGACTAATACACGTGTATCCCGGAAAACCATACGTTAGAAAAGGTGCCGAGTGGGCTCCAAAACCAGCAAGAACTTTTGCGCCGTAATTGTCAAGCTCTTTGGTGGTCATACCCGGCCGGGCATATGCAGTCATCTCCTTTAAGGTGTAAGCAACCGCCTCGCTTGCCTTTTGCATTCCAGCCCATTCAAATTCTTTGGTTATAGTCATTTGTATATTTTCTTTTATTTCATTTTAAATTTAGCCCCGGGCTTGCTTTTCAACCTGATTGCTAACGGCTTGCCGCTACCCGCAGGCAGGGGTTTTAACCACTGAACTACCTACAAAGAACTGCACTTCAAATATACTTCTTTTCTTTCCTCCGACACAAGATACCTGCATGCGGATAGATGCTGTTACTTACCGTTTTTGACCTTTTCTAAATTATTTCTATCCCAGTGTGAAAGACTGGCTGCAGCTTCATAGCTGCTATGAAGAAAGTCAAGTAATATTTCCGAGGGATTTGCTGATTGCTGAACATGTTGATAAGGAAGCAGAAATTCTCTTAAATTATCATCGTAATAGGCATGTTCAGGTTTTACAGCAAAATTCTTAAAACCTGCTGGCTCCGGATAAATATAATTGTAAAAAGTTGCGAATGGCACTGCCTGATTTCCAGTCCAGAATCCGGAACTACTCACTTCATGAGAATACGCTTCCTGTGCCACCCAATCAGGCAGATTTGGCACTCCTCCCGGATGTAAGGGGGCTTTTTCTCCCGAGAACCTGGAAACAGCTAAATCAAAACTTCCCCAAAAGAAATGAACAGGGCTGCATTTTCCGGTGAACTCTGCTCTGAACTGAGTAAATAAATCATTTGACAGTAATAAAGCTTTATGCAAATCAAGGGCATGTTTTGGATTATAAGTTGCATGCCCATTGTCAAGATGAAAAGGAGTAGGATTTTCTATTTCGTTAGGTACAGGATTTATCTTACAGTCAATTCCAAACTTATTTAAAGCTATCAGAATATGGTTATAAAAAGTGGCTACTGAAAGAGATTGCAGGTCAAATATCTGCTCCTGGTTTTTACTGGTTATTATCTGTAGATGATGTTTAAGAAAATTAAAGTTTATTTGAAAGTGCTGGTCATTTGCAGGGAGGTCGCCAGTGGTTAGGCCGAATGGTGTGACAGTAAGCGTGACATGCCAGGAATGATTTATCCATGGAAGCTTACTTAATTTGATCTTTCCGACAATTTGAGTCCATAGATGAATCGTTTCATATGTATCTTTTGCAAGAGCATAAGATAGTTCTGGCCAAACTTCATTTTTCATCTGTTTTCAATTTTACATATTTATACAACAGACACTGTTTGTATATTCGCCACTCAAGGCGATTATTTCCATTAGGACGTATGGATTACTATTTTTGTTTATAAGATGATAAATTTAAGTACAGAAACAATACTTCTTATAACAGTCACCTGCACACACAACTGGGCTCAATGTTGAACCTTGGGGAAATTGCTTTCAGAGTATTTTTCTAAAAACTGATTCCTGGATTCATTACTCCTGATCTGCTAAAATAAAAGTTTAGGCTTGTATTAATTCTTCCTGCTCTAAAAGAGATGCTCCAGCTTTTTTAAGTCTTTCCTTTTTCAAATACTGGCCATAGAACAGGGCTATGATCAATGCAATAAATCCTTCTGCCAGAACGGTTGTCTGTACTCCAATAAGCTGGGAAACAGCGCTTACAATCAAGCTTCCGATAGGCATCATTAAGGTTAAGGTCATCAAATAAATACTAATCACCCTGCCTCGGAATTGATTGGGGACATGCATCTGCACGATGGTATTGCTGATGGTTCTCACCGACATCATTCCAAATGCGCCTACAATAATAAAGAGCAGAGCCAGGGATAAAACCAGGATTTGCGAAAATAACATCAGTCCCAATCCAAACACCAAGGTATTTATTACCAACACCTTGCTTAAATTGGCGCCTTGTTTTAAGGAGGCTAAAAATAAAGCGCCTATAAGAGCTCCTAATCCAATAGCCCCATTAATGATCCCAAGGGTATAGGCTGAGCCATTAAAAATATCTTTGGCAAAAACAGGGGATAAGGTGGTAAAAGGTAAAACCAATAAACTCATAATCCCCACAAAAATAATCACTGAGCTTACCTCAGGGGCACTTTTTATATAACCAACAGCTTCA
>JACMKG010000325.1 GCA_014380255.1 Prolixibacteraceae bacterium
AATCCACGAACCATATTCCGCTCTCCTACTCTTCTTCCCAAAACCTAAAGAATGCTTTTTTTCCTGTGCGATAGTTTTAAGTCTATTCAGCCAATCCAATAAGCATTCCTTTCTGATATCTTGATTGGAATGGATTACGATCCTCATCCAATACTCGTCTATTGCCACCATTAGTAACTCATTAGTAACTCATCTGTAACCTTTCTGTAACCTCAGATACAGAAAGGTTACAGATGAGTTACTAATGAGTATCTGAAGCAGGGAAAGTATAACACATGGACAGCATCTGTATTTCAACGATAATGACCTTTACCCATAAAATACAAAATACAGGTTGCTTTTTTTTGAGAGAGTTATACTCCACCTTTTTCTCTTGATCTTTAAAAACCAATAAATCCAAACTGATTTTTTTTATTGATTCAAAGGAATTGGATATCCCTTCCACTTCATCGCGAAAAGTTGAAAAAATGACAGAAGAAAAAAAAAGCTTCTTCCGGGATACGAAAGAAGCTAAATGCTGATAATCCTATAACTACTTATTTAGAAGCTTGCAATTCAATTTTTACCTGGTTTGTTTTTGAATTTACCAGTAATGTTTTCTCGTTTTTGGTGTACGATGTATAGCTGGTAACCAATTTGCACTGTCCTGCTTTTATATTGCTGATCACAAAATGACCGTCAAAATCGGTATAGGCCTTTTTATCCGAACCTTCCACTTTAATTTCTACGCCTACCAATGCTTCCCCTGAAACTTCATCGATCACGTGTCCGCTTAATGAAACCACTGCGGCACCGGTCTTGGCTTCTGTCTTTATTTCAGAAGTGGTATCATTGGCTCCGGCAAATGCTGCTATTGATACAACTGTTATCATATAACCCAAAATAACCATCGATAGAATTGCTATCAAAATTCCCAGGATTATTTTTTTCATAGTAGTAATTTTAAACTTATTATTTCCTGTTCATAGCATCAAAAGTAAAGTTCACGGATTACAATAGAATTAAGCTATCAATAAAGGTTGGTTACAGATTCCAGAGAAGGCAAACAGGTATACCGATCAGTAAAGTTTTCGACAACCGTCGTTATTCTACGGTTAAATAGTAAGAACAATTGGTAATTCTACAATAAAGGTGCTGCCTTCATTTAATTCTGATTCTACCCATACCTTGCCCCCATGCAAATCGACCAATTTTTTGACAATAAATAGCCCAAGACCTGTTGAAGATTCACCTGCGGTTGGTTTCGCGCTTAACCGGGTAAATTTGTCAAATATTTTTGACTTGTCGTCCTCACTAAGCCCCGGACCTTCGTCAGATACTTTAATTATGACCGCTTCATCATTGCACTCGACAGATACCTTAATTTGCGTATCTACTTCTGAGTATTTAATCGCGTTAGAGATGATATTTTCAAAAATTTCCCTTATTTTAGAAGAATCGCCATTGATTGTAATTGGACTTTCAGAGGATGTAAACCGAATTTTTTGATGTTTAGCTTCCGCCGATTCCTTAAAGTTGTTGGTGATTTGATTCATTAGTTTGATGAGATCGAATGGGGCAGGATGAATAGTATAATCAACCGCATCTTTAATGGCTGATCCCAAAAGGTCCTTCACCATATTGTTCATTTGGTCTGAGGTCTCCAGTATGGTTTTACTGTATTCCAGAATTTCTTCTTTATTGGGGTCAGATGAATTGATTAAACTGGCAAATCCAAGAATCACACTAATTGGATTTCGCAAGTCATGAGCAACCACTCCTAACACTTCCTTTTTAAACTCGTTGGCTTGACGTAATAATTTGGTGGTTTGCAAGTGCACCTTGTTTTCGGCCATCAAAAGCACATAATAGTCCAATAATTTGAAGTCCTCTTCAGCACATTGAACAACAATAGGATCGAACCGGTTGCTACTTGGTCGACACAAGGCCATTGTTGAGGCGCTTAACACCGAGATATTTACATCTAAAATCAAACAATGCTCTGAGTCGTTCTCATCAAAGAAATAATGGGCCGATCGGCGGGAATATACATCAAACATGTATTGTTGACTCATTGCTTCAAAGAAACTTGCTTTCGAGAGCATTCTGAAAAATTTACCTTGCTTTAAAACAATAAGTCCAGGACAGCTTGGATATTTTGCAAAAATATCATAAGCCGATGATAATTTGTCCTCAGCATCAATTGAAACTGAAACCAAATCCAGATCACCCAATGTCGCCTTAATTCCAATTTTAGAAACCATATTTATGAATGTCATTAAACTTTTCCTTGGATCAGAAAATCGATTTTCTGTACTAATTCCATTGATTTGATTGGCTTTGAAATATAATCATCAGCTCCGAAATCCAAACATTTTTCCTTTTCGCCAGTCATTGCATGAGCCGTCTGCATGATTATGGGGATTTCAGACCTGATCAGTTTGATTTGTTTTGTTGCTTCATAACCGTTCATTACAGGCATGCCCACATCCATTAATATCAGGTCTGCCACATTGTTATCAAGGATGAAATCAACGGCTTCCATTCCATTTTTCACCCAAAATAATTGCACCTGATAGTTTTTCAGCATGTTTTTAATCAATCTAAAATTGGTTTCCATGTCCTCTGCAATCAAGATTTTCACTCCTGAGATGTTGATTTGCTTCTGAATAGGGTTGTCCATTTCGATACATGGCTTGATTTTACATTTTTCGTAAGGGATTGAAACATAGAAATTCGAACCTATTCCGGGCTTTGAATCCATCCAGATTTCTCCACCAAGCAATTTGATGATTGTTTTTGTAATGTATAATCCAAGGCCTGTACCCGGGTAGAGCCTTTCCTGGTTTTCACTGGCTTTTCTGAATCTTTCAAAGATAATTTCCTGCTTATCCTTAGGTATTCCAATGCCTGTATCCTGCACCATAAAGATGATTTTGGATTTATCCTCTGACAGACTGAATCCAAAACGGATGAATCCTTCATTGGTAAAGGTGACTGCATTGGTTAACAGATTAATGAGTACTTGTCTTAAGCGATGATGATCGGTTACAATCGTATGTTCAAATAGGTCATTTTCATTCAGATTGATCAGCTTTACATTTTGTTTGCTGTTTTGCTTTTTAATCTCTTTGACCAACAGTTGTAATTCGGAGGCCATTTTATTCAGGTTCGAACTTGTTTTTTTGATACTGATATGCCCTGCTTCGATTTTGGCAATATCAACGATGTCATCAATCAATTTTAAAAGTGATTCGCCATTGGAATTAATGATCGAAATAAATTCATCCCGTTCACCAGTGGCTAAATCAGGGTCCTTAAGCATCTCGGAAAAGCCAATAATGGCATTCATGGGTGTTCGTATTTCATGCGACATATTTGCCAGGAAGGCTGATTTAAGATTGTCGGATTCTTCCGCTTTTGTTTTCGCATTTTTAAGTTCATTAATGTAGCTGATTCGTTTTCTTTCACTTTCCTGAAAGTGGCTTTCTGCAAGTTCCCGGGCGTTTTCCTTTTGGTGTAACTGGTCGATCATTTTATTAAATTCTGCTGACAGTATCCTTACTTCCTTTTGTGAATTATGTATCTGCGGATTTAATGGTTTTTCAAAATTACAGCATACCAGCTCTTTAATGGAAGCGGTTAAGTCTAAAAATGGTTTTGCGATCAGCTTCGAAATATATATACTGAATAGGATACCCATAAGGATCAGGATCATGGAAATTATAATGAAAGCAATCTCCATGTTTTCGAAAATTCTATTTTTTTTACTGATGACCAGTTGTTGGGTTTGAACAAGCATCGTTTCAATTTCCTGATTCTTTGCTGCAATTTTGGCCATATAGCCTGTCTTATTTCGTATACCAATTTCTAAATCGGTTGCTACTAATTTATTAAAGCAGGAATTGTAATTTGTCAAAAGGCTCAGCAGACTATCCTTTGTTGTTGAGGGTATGCTGCGGCTCTTCTTGATGTCTTCCTTCATGATTTGAACCAACTGATTGAGCTGAATTACATAGGATGAATCATTTCTGATCATGTAATCCTTTTCGTGTCTGCGAAGGCTCAATACCTTAGTCTGATCCAGGGCAGGAAATGTTTCAAGCAAATGCACATTTTTCCTCATTTGTCCTTCCAGTCCAAAATCTTTGAATCCCCTGACTTTGATAGCCTTCACCATTTGTTCAAAGAGATCTTTTTGAACCAATTGTTGAGAATGTATGGCTAACAGCAATCTGTCAGTTTCAAAATCATTTTCTTTACAAATTCGCAACAACCTCACATATTTGGAATCCAGGCTATCCTCCTTGATTTTCAAATCATCAAGATATTTACTCTGATTGGCTTGGAAGTATTCAGAATTGCGTGTATCGTAATTGATGAAGTCAGATTGGATTTGCCAGAAATGGAGCATATCAAGATAATAGGAATCTAAATAATTGAGGGCATATAAAACCTTTTCTTTCCTATTTAAGAAATATTTACAGACGGGGAAAACTGTGCAAAGGAACAACAAAGCAAATCCAAGAAAACCGGCAATTAGATGATTTTTGAATGACATAATCTCCAACAAAATATTTGGCAGCAAGTTAGAAATTAGGGATCACCAAAGAATAACAAAACGATTAAGGAACCATTAAAGCTTTATTCGTATATTTATATAAACATTTCAATTTATTAAATAAAAGAGGCATGAAAAACAATCAGAATTATGCTGCTAAAATAGATGGTTATGCTAAAATTATCAGCTTATTATCCAGCAACGATCAAATCCTGAAAAGGGTTTCAAGGTTTCAGCTTGCTACCGATCAACTGATTTCAAATCAGAAAAAATTGATGGTTTTATACCCTCAATTGAGTAAAGATATCACTGCTACTGAAAAAGCCAAGAATAAACGGCGGGCAGTGTTAATAGATAAAAATTTGCCTGTTATCAGGATTTTACAGGCTTTTGCCTTTGACAAAAAGAAAAAGAACTTACAGAACCGATTGGATTATCTCACCTTAGACTATCTTAAAAACTGTTCGGACAAAGAATTAATGAAAATTTCAAAAAAGACATGGCAGCTGGCTACCAAGTATTCCGGTTATGCAACTACGTATGTCGATAAAATAAAATCAACAATAAATCCGGATGAATCAAAAGCTATCACTAAGTTTAAGAACCAATACGGCTTAAAGCCTGAAATGATTAAAGCCATTGAAAATTCAAATATCAAGTTTATTGAATCAGTGCTGTTGTATCAGCAGGGGATGAAGGAAAAAGAAAAGGTAGCTATGCAAATGAAAAAAGTTAATAAGCAAACAAGTAACCTACTTTCCAAAAAAATTGATCGGTTTGTACTCCTGTTCGAGAAAGAAAGTCCGCACTTTTACCTAGAATATCGCACATTAAGAGAAAAGTCTGCAGTTGAAGAATCAAATGAAGATTCAATACAGGTAGCTAAACCTGAAAAGGAATTGATTGCAGAGGAGCATAATGAAATGGCATAACCAGATATTAAAAAAAACTTAAACATTTTCATATTCGAATTCTAATTGCCAAAAAACTTATTTGGGTATTGATGGTTTCGGTATAAAAGGATTCGTAAAAGATGTTTGTCAGTAATCAAAATTGAAAATGAAATTAAAGAATAATCACATTTTAGACCAAATTGGGCAAGTTATTAGTCTCGATTTAATGCTTGAAGAAGATATTCATACGATTCATTCAATTTCAGAAAATGATATTCAAAGTATTAACAAAAGCGTTCATAAATTACGAAAATCGCTGAAATCTATTTCAGCGATTTTGTTTTTATATGAATTTCAAATTGATCAATCTCAATATTTGAACTGGAAATCAGAAATAAAATCCCTTTCAAAACAATTTTCTGAAGTAAGGGAATATTTTATTCACCTTCAAACTTTTAAAAAGGTTGAAGATAAACTAAAGGATATTGACAAAAGCGACCTGTTTGAGATACGAACCCAATTTGAATCGGAATACGATCAGATTGTGCAGCGAGTCACAGTTAGGGAAAAAACAATTCTGAAAGGGAAAGAAGCCATCCTTAAAATGTGCCAAGAGATCCAAAACCGGCATATTCATTCTGAGCTTAAATTATTGGAGAGAAGGCTTTTAAAAAGCAATCAGAAAGCACAAAAACAATTTAAAAAGTTAAGCCTGAATTCTTCCCATAACGAATTTCATGAATTCAGAAAATCATGCAAGCGTTTTTATCTACAGCATATAGTTTATAATCGATTAGGATTTGAGAAAACTTCCAAACAGAATAAAAAACTCTATCAGCTCACCGAATATTTGGGAAAAGAACATGATTTGAATTTGCTGTATGAATTTTTGAGCATTCATTTTCACGAATTACCACCCTTATCACAATCATTTTTCATGCATAAAATAAGAAAGTTAAGGAAAAATGTTTTTATGCTCTATCCTGAAGTCAATTACTGATTCTTTTTAAAACAAATTATAATCAGAATTAACAAAAAAAGCTTCCCCCGAAATCCGGAAGAAGCCAAGTGTTAATAACCATATAACTACTTATCTTGAAGCTTGCAATTCTATTTTTACCTGGTTGGTTTTTGAATTTACCAGTAAGGTTTTCTCGTTTTTGTTGTACGATGTATAGCTGGTAACCAGTTTGCACTGTCCGGCTTTTATATTGCTGATCACAAAATGACCGTCAAAATCGGTATAGGCCTTTTTATCCGAACCTTCCACTTTAATTTCTACGCCTACCAATGCTTCCCCTGAAACTTCATCGATCACGTGTCCGCTTAATGAAATCACTGCTGCTTCGGTTTTGGTTTCTGCTTTAATTGCTGATTTGGTGTTTGTCTTTCCAGCAAAAGCGGATGTAGACACCAAGGCTATCAAGATTGCAAAGAATACTTTTTTCATGATGGTATGATTTTTTTCTGTTTTACATGACCAAAAGTACAGCCTGTTGATTACAGCTCAATTAAGCTTCCATTAAAGTTTTGTTACAGATAGTAAGTGATTTCCAGGTTCAAAGTTCAAAGTTTCAAGTTTGGCTTGCTGAGAATTGAGACTGATCACTGAAACTGGCTACTGTTACTGGCCACCCTATTTCTCCTTCTCGGGATATTCACGCTCACTGACAATTTCTCCTTCTTTGCCAAAGTTGCGCCAGATGCCTACCTTTTCTCCCATATTGTAATGCAGCTCGTATAAAAGGTTGCCATTGGCATCCCAGATCATCCAGGTACCATGCTTCAGCCCATCCTTGTAATTGGCCAAACCGATCAATACTTTCTGATCGTTGTAGGTTATCCAGGAACCGTGCATCAGGTTATTTTTGTATGATCTGACTTCATTCAACTGACCGTTTTCGAAATAAACATTGGCTGTACCATTCTTTAACCCGTTTATAAGGTTCAGCTCAATTTTAATCTTACCATTGGGAAAATGGGTAACATACTTTCCTGTATAAGCAACGCTGTCGGCGTAATAGATACCGTTAATCTCTTTCAGTTCCTGTGCGTTGCTTACAAATGACAGCAAGCTGATTAGTACGAATAATAAACCAAGTTTTTTCATGGCGATCTTTTCTTTTCTGACTTATATTTTGATCAGTCGATTAAATGTTTTAAAAAGCTTCAACTACCCCGAGTCCTCGGGGCGAGTTGAAGCTCTGATTCTATTCTATTTGTAGGTTTTTTATTTTGAAATCAATTTAACAAATAAAGGTATTTATTAAAATTGATAACCAGTCCAGGCGAATACGGATGTATTTGCACCTGTATTTGCAGCGTTTGCGGTAACAGTAGTGCTGATACCATTAAGTAGATTCGTTGAAATAACGCCATCCACTTTGTAAGCGATCACAGTACCGGCTGCTGCGTCTCCTTTGCTGTCTTTTAAATCAACAATGTCAGTGCACGTACCACCTTTTACAAGAATATTTGTAATATTAGCTTTAGCACCGCGACGAACTTTAATAGCATCATGCATTACGAATGTTGATTTATTATGCACAGTAATATTCTTCATAATAAAATCAGATTGTTTTACATCATTTGGTCCAAGACCATCGAAGTTTCCATCAAGCTCGAGTCCTCGTGGATCTGCCTCTGAACTGGTGAAATCGGCTTGCCAAACACCGTACGCGTTGTCTAATGTACCTTTCCATCCCTGAGTTGCATCAAACATGTCGTCTTCAGAACCTACTACCAGTAAATTCTTTACACTAACAGATCCACCAAAAAATTCAATCCCATCATCATTGGATTCTTTAATGAAGATGTTTTCGATTTTAGTACCACTCCCAACACCGTTAAGGGTTAGACCGTTATGCTCAATATTAGCTGATGATTTAGCACCGGTATATTCAATAATCAAGTACATTAATTCACCCGAGTTGTCGGTATCAACATCACCGCCATAAGTGACAGCAGGGTTAATCTCCGTAGTACCTGAAGTTGTAACACCAGTAGGTCCGGAAAGGAATGCTTTACCGTTTATGATTAAACCACCCCAGTCGCCAACTTTAGGAGTTGCTTCAATGGAAGTTATTTTTACAGGTTTTTCAGCAGTTCCATTTACATAAATTTTACCACCCATTTCAACAAGAATGTACTTGTTAAAACCTTTTGTAGCTTTGATAACTGTACCAGCGGGAATCCTGAGTACACCACCATTTACTACTTGTAAAGATCCTACCAACTTGTATTCAATGGTTGCATCGAGCGTTACATCAGTAGTGATATCACCGCTTAACTCGTTGTTTACCTGAGGGGTCGTTACTGTCGGATCTTCATCATCGCACGAAACGAAAACTATTGCCAGAATGGCCAGACTTAAAAGTAAATTTTTCATTTTGAATTGTTTTAAAATTATTTAATTGCTGATATATAATACATTAAAGTTTATAGGTTATTCCTAAATCAAAGGACACACCTTTTTTATAGCTATGTGTTACCACAGAAGGGACACTGCCATCAGCACCTTCTCTTGTAAGATTGAATTCGGGGTTTAATAAATTCATGGCTTTAAAACCAATTCCCAAGTGTTTGTTAATTTTAATTGTATTTATAAAATCAAGTGTTGTTAAACTTTCTTCAATAAGGTTATTATAACCACGTGTGCCAATGGTGTGTACTTTATCGCTCAAATAGTTTACTACAAATGCGG
Organism: Prolixibacteraceae bacterium; assembly: GCA_014380255.1. Next base: position 9,137 of record JACMKG010000325.1, read on the forward strand.
AATTCATGGAAAACTTTCCTGATACCATGTTATAGGTAAGATCTGCATTAAATATATAGGGGGCGGCACCTTCCAAAGTCGATGTGGTGTTTTGTACAAACCATTGGGGGTCGAGTTCAATTTTTGAATAGATATAAGAGGCGTTGATACCAAGATTAATTGTATGGTTTTGAGCAAATGACAGAAGTTCTTTCCTCAGCTCCGCCTCAACTCCGGCAGCGATGGCATGATCTGAAACATTGTCAAAGGTCTTTATCCCCGCAGAATTTCCTTGATCAACCCGGGCGATGGGGTTTAAAATGTATTTGTAAAAACCATTGAGCGAAAACATCTCGTTATCGGATAGGTAATGATCCCATTTAATGTCAACATTGTAATTGTTGGAAATCTCCAGCTCAGGATTACCATTTTCAAGTCCATCAAAACCTTGGTAAACAAATGGAGAAATTTCTTTATCCTGTGGCAACGTGTTGGTGCGACTAGCGCCCATTCTTAAATGATTCTTATCATTTAAAATATATTTCACATTAAGACTTGGCGAGATAAAAACACCCTTAAACGTATCATTACCAATATTAGCACCCCTGTTTACCTCATAATTTATTTTGGTATAGACATAATCGCCCCTTAGGCCGACATTCAGGATAAGCGAATTGTTTAACTGATATATCAGGTCAATGTATGAACCATGCATGTTACGCACAACATCATAGGTATCATTAAAATATTCCAAATTAAAATTGCTGAGTGATAAAGCATCCTGATTAATGTAAGCATCCAGCGTTACATTGTTTCTGTCAAAAATTGGTGATATGACATTCGGATTCCAGGTGTGGTTATAAATTTGAGCAGAAAACTCTTTGTTGCTGATCCTCGAATCGTATCCAATTTCAATATAAGATCTATTTTCAGGTTCTTCTGATAGCTTGTACTGAATATTGAATTTGGGAATAAGGGCCGTTTCGGTTATTTCACTATTGAATCTTTCGTTTCTATTTTCTGCCCGGGCCAGTTGAACCTTCCCACCTCCTAATGAAGGGAAGCGAAAAATCCTGCGGTCGGGTTCCATCCCTGTTATGCGGTTGAGTGATACGCCAAAATTATATTTTACCCTTTTAGACCAAATTCCCTGAAGGATCAGCTGGTTTATAAAGATTGAATTATCATTGATTTGCTGACGTCGAACAAGTCCTTCGGAGTTAAATTCATCCGCTATCTGAAATAGCTCGGAGTGCTTACCATATAGATCGGCATAATAGGCTGATCCGGAGTGTATGTATAACGAATTGTAAGCCAATTTAATATTATCGATATTCAATTCAATACCACCCATTGCCATTATTGACGATTTTTTCTCGAAACGCTTGTATGACATATCCATAAAAGGATTTGCGGCATCAGTGGCTGTAATCTCCCGCAATACCCCTTGTTCGTATGTGTTATCGTTGCTCATTGCCCCGGCCAGAAAAAAGCGGTGCTTATTTAAAAACCTCTTCCCCCCTGAAACATTAATATTTAAGTTATAAGGGTTGTTAACTCTTTTCGAATCGAGTGAGGTGTTAAAAGAATAATCAGTTAAGTTATTGTAAGGCCCGTCTGATGCGTTGGAATATCCGAAGCTGGTCATCCCATCAGGAAGAAATAAATCTACACCGGCAGTCTGACTGTTTAATGAGGAGGAAACCCCAATATTAAATTCACCATCGCTATTTAGTTCTTTCGACTTAATATCAATTAATGCGCCTCCAACATCACCGTTCATCGAAGCCGAGAATACCTTACTGACCGTAACAGTCTGAATCATATCGTTAGTAAAAAAATCAAGTGATATGTTCTTGTATTCAGGATCCTCAGAAGGTAAAATAAAACCATTCAGTGTCGTTGTATTGTAGCGATCGCCCAAACCACGCACGAAAACATTCTTAACTCCTTGCTGTTTTGAAATACCTGAAATTTTTGTGACCGCACCTTCAGCATCGCTCACTCCCTTTCTGGATAATTCCTGTGCTCCAACAGTTTGAGTTGACATTAAGGAATTTTTCTGTTCCATCATTAATATAGTTTCCGATTCTGGGTTTCTTCTAGCTGAAACGGTTACTTCATCAACTGAAACGGAGGTACCAGATAATTGAAAACTGACTTCGATAGTCTCCCCGTTTTTGACCGTTATCTCTTTCTCAATCTTATCGTATGAAATATACGAACAAACAAGGATGTGATTTCCTAAAGGCATATTGTTTAAGGAAAAATTACCATCGAGATCAGACATTGTTCCTTTCGTTGTTCCCTCAATGTAAATGGTTGCCCCTACCAGGGTCTCTTTAGTGATGGCATCGGTAATCGTCCCTTTGATTACACCATTTTGGGCCATGCCTGCAACCGAAATAATTACCCAGATAGCAATCAAAAATAATCTCTTAATTTCCATTCAAAAACGCATTTAATAATAGTTGAAATTTAAGCCATTCAATCCATTCGGATGGGGCGATAAATTATGGCGCTAAGGAATGGGTATTTAATTACATAACGATTAATAATCATTTACACAACGATTACATTTCAAGAATAAGCATGTAATGTGCATAGGATGTAATCAATGCTTGATAAATAACAGGGAGTGTAATGAATAATTAATAATTGTTTAATCGTTTTGTAATAATATTAGAAAACCTTTGTATCATCTAAAATCACACTTTATATACTATGAGAAAATTTACTTTAATTGTCGCATTGCTGATTTCAGCATTTGTTTTTAATGTAAACGCCCAGGAGGTTTCTGTAAAGGAACAAATTACCGAGGTGAATGACAAGGTGGATGGCTTAATTGAGCGTTTAGCAGTTGCAGAAACGGACTTATCAAAGTTAACTAAGATAAAAGTATCAGGTTACATGCAGGCCCAGTACCAGTATTTTGAAAGTAAGGCCGTACAGCCCACCAATTACTTTTCACTAAGACGTGCCCGGGTAAAGTTTACCTATGAGGCGGCTGATGGAGTAAAATTTGTGCTTACTCCCGAATTTGTGCCAGGAAACCTTTCTGTAAAAGATGCCTATGTAGTTTTAAACGACCATTGGTCAAAAGCGTTCAGTTTATGGGCCGGTAAGTTTAATCGACCCAATTATGAAGTAGAATACTCCTCCAGCGGCCGTGAAGTTGCTGAAAGGTCAACTGTTATCCGTACCTTATATCCAGGAGAACGCGCTATTGGAGCGAAATTGGAGTATAATCCGGTGAATGTACCCATTCATTTACAGGTAGCTGTACTGAACGGACCCGA
>JACMKG010000326.1 GCA_014380255.1 Prolixibacteraceae bacterium
CTGTGGAACAGAGATCCCGTTGTTCAATGATTAAATCGTAAATCGTAAATTGTCCCCGCCTGCCTCATGCAAGGGCCCCAATCATGACATTTACATTAACCAACTCGGAGAGGTAACCGGCAAAGCCTGCAGCCACCGTAGCCCGGCTGACAATGCCGTTCAATGAAATGATCACTCCCAAGGTAACTCCCAGAGTTTTGCCAAAAGCCTTTTTGACATAGACGTATTCACCCCCGGCTTTGGGATAGGCCGCACTCAGCTCGGCATAAGAAAAGGCTGTTAACAAGGCGGTAATGGAAGCTATCAAAAAAGAGAGCCAGAGCATATTGCCCGACAGTCCGGCTACTTTACCAATGATGGTATAGATTCCGTCCCCCAGAATAGAACCGACTCCAAAGAATATGGTGGATCCAAGCTTCAAGGTACGTTTCAGCTCTGACATGAATTAAAATTTGAACCTTCCTTTTTATAAAGATATGAAATTATGATTGAAGTGGATTAATAAGGATTCATAATCCATGGGAAAGTGTGCAAAATTATCAGTGTCGACCATCTCTCCCACCCTTTCCAACTTTGTTTAATATTTTGATTTATCTTTGGCCACCAAAAGCAATCGGATTATGAAACTCTGGGATAAAGGTACTACAGTTAACGAATTGATCGAGAAGTTTACAGTTGGCAAAGACCGTGAAATGGATTTGTTTCTGGCAAAATACGATGTTCTGGGTAACATCGCCCATGCTAAGATGCTGCAATCCATTGATCTGCTTACTAAAAGTGAACTGAATGACCTTCTCTCGGGACTGGTAGAAATTTACAGTACCATTGAAAAAGGAGAATTCACGATCGAAGACGGTGTCGAAGATGTGCACTCGCAGGTTGAGCTGATGCTTACCCGCAAACTGGGTGATACGGGCAAGAAAATACACAGCGGCCGTTCGCGCAACGACCAGGTGTTGCTTGACCTTAAGCTCTTCACCCGTGCTGAAATTCAAAAGCTGGTGGAAGGGGTAAACGATTTATTCAACCGCCTATTGGCTAAAGCTGAGGCTAATAAGCAATATCTCATGCCTGGTTATACCCACCTGCAGATAGCCATGCCTTCCTCTTTTGGCCTGTGGTTCAGCGCCTATGCCGAGAGTCTTGCTGATGACCTTCTGCTTTTACAAGCCGCATACAAGATCACCAACCAGAATCCACTGGGTTCGGCAGCCGGTTATGGCTCTTCCTTCCCCCTGGACCGCCAGATGACCACCGATTTGCTTGGTTTTGATTCGATGAACTACAACGTGGTATACGCCCAGATGGGAAGAGGCAAGATGGAAAAAACCGTTGCCTTTGCCCTATCTTCCATCGCGGCTACTATTTCAAAATTTGCATACGATGTGTGCCTTTTCATGAGCCAAAACTTTGGTTTTGTAGCCCTTCCCGATGAACTAACCACCGGATCGAGCATCATGCCCCACAAGAAGAATCCCGATGTATTTGAGCTGGTTCGTTCGCACTGCAACAAGATTCAGGCAACCCCTTACCAGATCAGCATGATGATCAACAATCTGCCAAGCGGCTATTTCCGCGATCTGCAGATCCTGAAAGAGGTCTTCATTCCTTCTTTCCAGGAGCTGAATGATTGCATCAGCATAGCCGGTTTTGCCATCGATCATATGACCGTAAGCAAAGATCTGTTGGCGGATGATCGGTATAAATATGTTTTCAGCGTTGAAGATGTTAATAAACTCGTTCAGCAAGGAGTGCCCTTCCGCGATGCCTACAAGCAGGTTGGCGGGGAAATAAATGCAGGCACCTATGAACCCACCCGTACCATAAATCACTCTCACCCCGGAAGTATTGGCAATTTGTGCCTTGAACAGATTAAAAGCAAAATGGAAAATACGTTAAAGGGGTACGAATTCTCAAAAATTGAAAGCGCCTATTCAAGCTTATTAATTATCAAGGAATGAAAATCCATGAAAGCGGCATTTTGTATTTGATTTTCGATCTGTTAACTCAATGTTATTTTTATATATAGGTGTATTTACTAACAGCTAGCGCAGCACACTGATTAATAAACTGTGTAACTGATCATTACATTGTTTTTTAAGAGATTTTTTAGGCAATATGAAATTATTTCATACAATCAGAGATATCTTAATAGAACAACTATTTATAAAAATAACTACTTTCGCTTTCAGTTTGTAAGGGAAAAGATCAATTTGCTTATAATTATTCGTTTTTATCTGAAATTATCGATCAAAATGAATTAAAATAAGTATTTGAGAGCTTCTTTTATAGACATCAATATTAAAAAAGAACAAGTGATGAACATTGGATTACCAAAAGCGCAGGGTTTATACGATCCTGCCAACGAGCACGACAATTGCGGAATTGGTTTTGTAGCCCATATCAAGGGTGAGAAATCCCATGAGATCATTGAACGGGGTTTAGAAGTACTTCTGAACATGGATCATCGTGGTGCTACCAGTGCTGATAACAAGACAGGCGATGGTGCAGGTATTTTAATGCAGATACCTGATCAATACATCAAAGAGGTATTGAAGGTAAATATTCCGGCCCCTGGTAAGTATGGAACCGGCCTTATTTTTCTTCCCCAGGATAAGGAAGAAGCTACTATCTGTGAAGAAGTATTAACCCGATATATTAAGCAGGAAGGCCTTGAGTTGATTGAATAC
>JACMKG010000327.1 GCA_014380255.1 Prolixibacteraceae bacterium
AAAATCTTATTGACTGTTTTTTTGATCCTAGTAACTGGACAAACGCCCCACAAATACAATCTTATTTATCTTCGAATAAGATAGATAAGATTGGAGTACCGGGGTTATGCTTGGTTACTAAGATGTTTTTTTTTAAAGTAAGATTTTTAAAAAGCCCCGTCTTATCTTATTTAAATGATACCTTTTCAACTACAACTATTGAATGATGGATCTAATCACTCTTGTATTTCTAATTTCTATCACTAAACGACATTGATTTATAAATTACAAATAATTTATAAACATTATAAGTATCGCCTGTGAGTAAATAAATACACAAGCAATAAAAAAAAGAAGGCCTGAATGGCAGTTCTACTATTAAAGTCTATTAAAGCAACTATCCGGTTTCAAATAAGTTGACAGAACCAATTTTCTATTTACACGCTTTTCAGGATAGGCTAACAGGGTGCTAAAACAAGAAAAGGATCAATCTAAAAAGGCGTTGGATAAAATTAAAACTAAAGTTTATCCTTTCGGAAGCTCCAGGCAAAAGACATCCTCCTTGGTGGAACTCACTTAAAGAGGCATTTTTTAGTTGGAAGGATGCAATGCTGGTGACTAAACGCTCTTTCCAATGACCGGCAAAAAAAGCAGTGTACCTCCTTATTTCTTCCGGTTGATGGAGATGGGTTTTTAAGCTCATCCACTTGCTTTTTTTTGCCTGCTTTAGATACCCATTAGTAACCCATCTGTAACCTTTCTGTATCTGAGGTTACAGAAAGGTTACAGATGAGTTACAGATGAGTTACTAATGGTGGCAAAGTACAGGGAATGCCGGAAGGATGATCATTGGATGGTAAACCTTAATTATAAGGAGAGCGATCTGCACTTTCATGTATATCTATTTTTGAAACACATAGGACACATAGTTAAAAAGTACTCTATGTGTCCTATGTGCCTATGTGTTAATTTTTATGCTGGTTAAACTTTTTTATAATCCTCCTACTGTGTGACAATATACGATTAACGGGAACATTTCATATCAATTCAGAGACACCCCAAAAAGGGTTTTCAAGGCAATGGAATAACGGACCCCGTGCAAGGACGTTTTAATCGTACAGGAAGTTATTGTTCGGCATCCACCGTGTTTTACGCTTGATCCCAAAAAAAATATCTCCATGAAACAGCCTGCCTGCGACAGGTATTTCAAGGAGATATTATGGGTATAATAGTCTACTATTGAAAAAATGCTCCGGAAATGATTAAAGCCTGGTCATATCCTCTCTAAGTTCACTTTCAGCCACAGCCAGCTGATGGACAAAATCAGCCACATACGCAGGATAGCTGCCGATATCTTCCAGCCTTTGAGTTTTCAGCTGCAGTTCTTTCAGCGAATGGCCTAAATCATTCATGCCAAAAGTCATAACCGACGATTTAGCCTTATGTGCCAGCTCACCCAGTTCTTTCCATTTCTTTTCAGCCAGAAAGCCGTTCATCCCATCTTTAAACTCGATCATCTGATCCAGGAACATCAAGATGAATTCTTTGGTCATTTCTGATTCCCCGCCTGTAATTTCGTTGAGGTAACTTAAATTGGTATATCTATCTTGAGCCATGGTATACTTTCTGTTGGTTTCGATAAATGCAATAATACAAAAAATAATTATTCAAAGAGCAGGATCCGATTCTTCCTAAGAAAAACTAATATCTTTGCCGGATGATAATTTTCATGCTTTGAGCCAGTGCAATAAGCTATTTTTGTGGTATAAATTGGATAAAAGAAATTAAGAAATAACACATAGGCACATAGAGCACATAGAAAAACAAGGAAAAAGGCAAAAGAAATAAGAAAGTAAAAATAGACAAATAGAGCACCTGGAAAAATATGATATGTGCTTGAATATTAAAATAAAAAACTATGTGCCCTATGTGTCTATGTGTTTATATTATGTAATAAATAAAAATGGATATGCAGATAACAGCCTTAAATCAAATACATAAACAGGCAGGAGCCAAGATGGTGGAATTTGCCGGTTTTGAAATGCCCATTGAGTATTGTGGCATAAAGGAAGAACACATGACCGTGCGTGAAGCCGTCGGAGTGTTTGATGTGTCGCACATGGGTGAAATTTGGGTCAAAGGCCCAAAGGCCAAGGAACTGGTTCAAAGAGTGACTACCAACGATGTATCGAAGCTTTTACTGGGTCAGGCTCAGTATTCCTGCTTCCCGAACGGCAAAGGTGGTATTGTGGATGATTTACTGGTTTATTATTACGAGCCGGAGAAGTACCTTTTGGTAGTGAATGCCTCTAACGTCGAGAAAGACTGGAATTGGCTGGTATCCAACAATACCAACGGTGCAATTCTGGAAAATGCCTCTGGCCAGATCAGCCAGCTTGCCATACAAGGCCCCAAAGCGGTAGCTACCCTTCAGAAGTTGACCAACATTGATTTATCAACCATCAAGTATTATACGTTTATCACCGAATCCATTGCTGGGGTGGATGATGTTATTATCTCCGCGACAGGCTATACCGGATCAGGAGGATTCGAACTGTATTTCAGAAACGAAGTTGCAGAACAGCTTTGGAATGCCATTTTTGAAGCAGGCGCCGAATTCGGTATTAAACCCATCGGGCTGGCAGCCAGAGATACCCTGCGCCTGGAAATGGGATTCTGCCTGTACGGCAATGATATCGATGATACCACTTCACCCATCGAAGCAGGGCTTAGCTGGATTACAAAATTCAACGGGCATCAATTCATTGACAAGGATTTTCTGCTTATGCAAAAGCAGGAAGGTGTTGACCGCAAGCTAAGGGGATTTGAAATGATTGACCGCGGAATCCCTCGTCATGATTATGAATTGACTGATCAGGACGGAAATGTAATAGGGCGGGTAACCTCCGGAACCATGTCGCCTATATTGAACAAGGGCATTGGCATGGGTTATGTGCATTCAGCCTACGCGGCTTTTGGAACAGAGGTTTATTTAAACGTGCGTAACAAACGCCTGAAAGCCAAAATCGTTAAACTACCGTTTATCAACCCGGCATAGAGCTTTCGATTTTTGAAATATATAAAAAAACCTGCAGGATATGATCACTGCAGGTTTTTTTATAGGCCGTTTTCATCCCATCTATTGAAGCGGCTTATTCTGAATGGAAAACTACCAGTTCATAGGAGCCTTGACATATTACATCGAAATAAAATTCTAACATCCTGAAATCATATCGTATAATATTTTAATCCGATGTTGTAATCAAAATGTAAAAAAATGATGCCTATTTAAGATACTGTTATGAACTGAAATACAGAAGGCATAAGGGGGAAATGTTGTTTGGAAATAAAAAATCATTTTTTTTTATACAAAGACAGTAAAAAAAATACATTTCACATTTTTAAATGTATTTTTGTTTCCACTTCACCACAGATTATGATATCCGTAGAGCTGATGCGACTAAAACATGATAAACCTTAAATAACCGTGCAATTTCATGGAGAAAATTTTAATTATCGATGATAATAAGTTGATTCTGAAATATCTGAAAGAGTCAATCAGTAAGATGGGTTATGCCACCGTTGAAGCCGAAGATGGAGAAACAGGTTTACTCTTAGTGCGCTCAGAACAACCGGATTTAGTGATTACCGACTTCCAGATGCCCGGCATTGATGGCTTGGAGGTATTGGCCAGGATACGTAAATTAAATACCACGCTACCGGTTATTCTATTAACTGGTTTTGGGGATGTGGTCCTTACAATAAAATCTATCCAATTGGGGGCTTTTGAATATCTGGAAAAACCGGTGGACTTGGCTAAGTTAAAATCCACCATTCATTTTGCCCTTAATTCGGTTAAAGTCAGCAATAGCCTTAACCAGGTTCTGCAAGTTGATGTGTCAAGCGAAAACATGCTGGAAGACAATATCCTTGTGGGAAGGACTCCTCAAATGAAAGAAATCTTCAAAAACATTGGCCGTATCTCCATGAGTAAGGTTAATGTACTTATACAAGGAGAAACCGGAACCGGGAAAGAACTCATTGCCCGTTTAGTGCATTATTTCGGGGTGACGAGCAAACAACCCCTCGTGGTTGTTAATTGCAGCGCACTGACCGAATCATTGCTTGAGAGCGAACTGTTTGGCCACGTGAAAGGATCATTTACAGGCTCTATCCGTGATAAGAAAGGAAAATTTGAACTAGCCGGTGAAGGAACTATCTTCCTGGATGAAATATCAGAAATATCGCTAAACACCCAAGTGAAATTATTAAGGGTGATTCAGGAACTGGAATTTGAAAAGGTAGGTGGTGAAGAAATCATTCCTATGAAGGCCCGCATCATCACAGCTACCAACCGTAACCTGGAAGAGCTGATTAAACAAGGTAAATTCAGGGAAGACCTCTATTATAGGTTGAAAGTATTTACCATCGATCTTCCGCCTTTGCGTGAAAGAAAAGAGGATATCAGGGATCTGGTTATTCATTTCCTGTATAAGCTCAACAAACGCTTTAACAAGAATGTAACCAAGATTGGCGAAGGAGTAATTGAGATGCTTAAAGCACACGATTGGCTTGGTAACGTTCGTGAACTGGAGAATACCATCCTTCAGGCTATTGTCATGTCAAAAAGTGATGTGCTCGAAAAAGAGAATATTACCTTGATCTTAAGGCAACAGCACCGCGAAGGCCAGGTCACCCATGCAGATCTGCCCTATCGATCTTTGGCTGATTTGGAAAAATACCATATCAAAAGAATCCTTGACGAGGTGAACTGGAATAAGATGGAGGCCTCTCAGGTTCTGGATATTACCCGTCCAACCCTGAATGCGAAGATCGAAAAGTATGAACTTGTAAGGGGTTAATACGTTATCTTTTATAATTTCTTGGACTTAATAAAATCTACAGCTGCCTGTTGATTTGGAAATCCTACGATCCTGACTGAATATTGCCCGCCATCGAATACCACGTGGATATTCCTTGGAATACGGGCCATCAATGTCTTTCGTAAAGCCATGGCATCTTTCTCATCTGAAAATTCAGCCAGCTGAATGGAAGTGGTATTGCGCCTTGCATTTGCCACGTAAGGCATCTCAAATCCCGAATTGGTTACTTTGGAAGCTTCTTTCATGGCAGCATCCTGGTTCGAGAAACCTATGATTCGCACCGAATAATACAAATTCATGTAAACCACAATGACAGGCAGGCGAAACAGTTGGGTAAGCTTATCCCTTAGGGCAAAGGCGTTAAACTTATACTTAAAAGATCCAACCTCCAGTATTTCACCGCTATGGTTAATAAGGATTATATTTTTATGGACCATTCCCGGAAATTGAACTCTCTGATCAATCAATGGCTCCGCGCTGTTACTCATTGAAGGCTCTTTTTCTTCCTTATTGACCGGCACAACAGAGGGATCTCCTGTGGCAGCCTGTTGTTGCATTTCCCCTGAAGCGGTGTTCTTCAACGAAGCGGGTTCCACATTGGAAACGCTTACCGCTACTTTAGGCTTCTCCGGTACGGCTTCCTGAACAGGAGTAACCGTTTTAGCCTCCTTCGGAGCC
>JACMKG010000328.1 GCA_014380255.1 Prolixibacteraceae bacterium
AGGATCGCCTGGGCGCAGGCCTCGATGGTGGCTCCGGTGGTTACCACATCATCTATCAAAAGGATATGTTTTCCTGCGAAAGCTTCCGGGTTGGTTAATTCAAAGATGCCTTCCACATTCTGCCAACGTTCAAAACGATTCTTTTTGGTCTGCGTATCGGTGAAAGTTACCCTTTTCAGGTTGTCATCCGACAAGGGAATCTGCATCTGGGTGGCAATTCCCGAGGCAATCCACCAGCTTTGATTGTATCCCCGTTTCTTTTCTTTCTTCGGATGCAAAGGAACGGGACAAATGAAATCGATCGTTGCATAATCAGCAGATTGCAGTAAGTCGATCCCAAAGTGTTTTCCCATCTCGGCACCCAGTTCTTTCATCCCCTTGTACTTCAGGTTATGAATCAGTGATTGGTAAATGCTCCCTTTGCTGAAATAAAAAAAGGAAGTTGCAAATTCAATCCTTACCCTTCCATAAAAGAGCCGGGCTACCGGATTCTCGGCCTGCAGGTGATAGTTGGTGCGCGGAAGGTGATGCAGGCAGTCAAGGCAAATCAATTGCTCCTGCTCAATGAGCTTATCCCCGCAGGTGACGCATAGATGAGGGAAAAGAAGTTCGGCAAGGTAATATACAAGACGAAATTTCATGGAATATCAGCAATCGTTGGATAGAGAAAGTTAGTGAAAATAATCCTATAAATGGCTCATCGGATAAATTGATTTTCCCTTGGCAAACAGTGCTACTTTAAGGACCAAACAATTGATTTATTAATTTTTAAGTCTTAACTTAGAGTAAACTATATACAATCATTACTATGGCAGCGCAACAACCCAAGGGCCAGGCTAAAGATCCGGCAGAACAAACTACAGATCCCTACATGAATAAAACACCGGTCGTTGGAAAGGCACGACCCAGAACACCTGCCGCTACGGGAGCCAAAACCTCCCCCAAGGCATCGTCTACCTCTTCTTCACGAAGTAAAAGCAACCCTTCCACCGCGGCTGCCAAAAAAGATAGCGGCACAGCAGCAAAAACGGCTGAAAAGACCGAAGATGCTACCGATAAGAAGGTTATGGTATCGGGCGTTACAGATGAAGTGATGCCTATTGAAAGTGTACGCGGGGAAGAGAATAAACCAGCCGAACAGGAAGTACCTTCAGTGGTGGAAAGAGATGAATATGTGCAGTCGGTAGCCGACCTGTTAAAGGAAGAATCAGATGATAACCAACAGAAGCAGGAAGCTGATCAGGATTCGAAAAAAGACAAGAAGGATAATAAGCCGGGAAAGAAAGTGAGGAAGCTGGAAAAGAAGGCGGAAAAGGCTGAAAAGAAGGTGGATAAGCTCATGGATAAATACAAGACTGCCCGCAAGGACGAAGTCAAAAGAGGCAAGCTTCAAAACATCAAGGACAAACTCTTACAAGCCTATGCCAAGCTAAGGCGCAGGCATCGGAAACTCAGAAAGGCACAGGCATAACTGATCCAGAAGGATAACTTTGACAATAGATTCAAAGAAGTATAAAATATCACTTCCACATAAAGCAAGCACTTCGGCTAACCGAAGTGCTTGCTTTTATATTGGAGTTGCCATAGAAAAGGGTAATGAAGTTTTCTTCTTATTCTATAATTAATTCAATGGCAGTTACAGAGGCAGCAGGAAATTCAATGGGTTGATTCATTAATACTATTTTCTCTTTTGGAATCAATGGATCATTCGATGCACTCATTATTTCAAATTCAGGGTCGGCGGATATCTCAAAGAGCCGGCCTGATTTGATTGACTGATTATCTACCCGAATGGAAGTTTTAATGGATTTTGTCCGATTGGTATTTACAACATGCAGATAAACTGTATCTCCCGAACGGCTGGCAGTAATATCCAAATCAGCAGGGTGGTCTGTTGTTTCCAGGTAATTCTTTCCTGTATGTTTTTTGTAAAGGCTCATGATTTTGGCTACTGGCATTAAAAACGATCGGCCTTCAGGTACAGGAATCATAAGGGCGTTCACTTGCCAGCGCGTACCGCAGAAATCGGCCAACGTGGCAATCTTTAACAGATCGCCGTGACGTTCATGCAGATTCATCATTCGGGCATAAGAAACTCCTGCCGCCCATGAGGATAATATTTCACATCGGTTTCGTCCCCTTAACGCATAGTGACATTCGGTAAGAGCCAGGTGTTTTCCAGTAGAAGCTACCTGTTCCCGCATTCCAAGAATCTTCTGTTCGTGAATTTTATATCCGTTCATCAAAATTTCCCACGTAGCATCCGGATCTTTCCGGTAATCATTGTCAAAGACCACAGAGTTTTTATTCCCTTGTCCGGGATCGAACATGTGATGGAATGCCACATAGTCCAAATGATCACCCGCGCGCTCAACCATTTGTTTGGCCCAGCCGCTATCTCCCCATCCGATCAGCTTGATGGAAGGGTCGACATTTCGCATGGCCTTTGAAAATTCAATGGTCTTTTGGGCCGCAGTATTCAAATCAAACCGATCTTTGCTGTATGAAGTCTCATTGCCCAATTGCCATATTTTAATAGGAAGAGGTTCGCTGAGTCCATGGGATATTCGCTCTTTATTGGATGGATTGTTGCAATAATCAACCCATTGGGCAGCTTCATTGGCATCGGCCATGCGTATTTCTCCTTTGGCTGTTTTAGCCCAGGGAGCGTAACCTTCTGATTCAAAATTGACACACATCAATGGATCAGCCCCCACCTGACGGCAAAAATCGACGAACTCAGCAGTTCCTACCTGGTTGGTTTCAATCCCTCCCCAGACAAGGTTTCTCATTGGTATCCTTTTGTTTCTTGGGCCAACCGCTTCTTTCCATTTGTAATAGGCACTCAGTAACCCGCCCCATCTCATCATTCCTGGCGAAAGTTCTTTGGTTGCTTCAATTACAT
>JACMKG010000329.1 GCA_014380255.1 Prolixibacteraceae bacterium
CCCACGTAAAGAATAGGAGAAAACAGACATGCCATTATTTGAAAGTTACGACAGAAGAATCACACAGATAAACAATGTGTTGAATTTTTACGGCATCTCTTCTATCGAAGAAGCCAAAAAGATATGCGATGAAAAAGGCGTCGATGTTTACAAGATTGTAAAAGACATTCAACCCATTGCCTTCGAAAACGCCATGTGGTCATACATCGTGGGCGGTGCTATTGCCATTAAATTAGGCCAGACCAACGCTGCCGAAATTGCTGCAACTTTGGGAATCGGCTTACAGGCTTTCTGTATCCCCGGATCAGTGGCTGATGACCGCAAAGTAGGTATCGGTCACGGTAACCTGGCTGCCATGTTACTGAAAGAAGAAACCAAATGTTTCGCTTTCCTTGCAGGTCACGAATCGTTTGCTGCTGCTGAAGGTGCGATCGGTATTGCCAAATCGGCCAACCGTGTCCGCAAAGAACCATTACGTGTTATCCTGAACGGATTGGGTAAAGATGCTGCCAAGATCATCGCCCGTATCAACGGATTTACCTATGTACAGACAGACTTCGACTATGCTACCAGCGAGTTGAAAGAAGTGGCACGTATTGCTTACTCAACAGGCGATAAAGCCAAAGTAAATTGCTACGGAGCCAACGATGTACGTGAAGGTGTTGCCATTCTTCACAGCGAAGGCGTGGATGTTTCCATTACCGGAAACTCAACCAACCCAACACGTTTCCAGCACCCTGTTGCAGGTACCTACAAAAAAGAATGTCTGGAGCAAGGCAAGAAATACTTCTCGGTGGCTTCAGGTGGCGGTACAGGCCGTACCCTTCACCCCGACAACATGGCCGCAGGTCCTGCCTCTTACGGTATGACTGACACCATGGGACGTATGCACTCTGATGCCCAGTTTGCCGGTTCTTCATCCGTTCCAGCTCACGTAGAGATGATGGGATTGATCGGAATGGGTAACAACCCAATGGTAGGCGCTTCAGTGGCTGTAGCAGTAGCTATTTCACAGGCATAATCCAATATACTAATATTAAAAAGCCCCGCTTCGAAAGAAGACGGGGCTTTTTTTTATGGGATGAATTGAAGGATTGAAGGACCGAATATCGACACTTGATAAATTCACAATGCCTCAGCTTATACCTTTTCCTCAAACCAATCTTTAAATTTGTTCCAGATCGATAGTTTCTATTCATTCAAAAATGTAAATTTGCTTGAAATAAATTCAATATGAAGAAAACAATTGAAATAACTAAAGGTAAAAATCTGGTTCATCCAACCAACAAGCCGCTTTCTCAGGCAGAATTGGAAAATGAACTAAAAAAAGCTGAAGAGGGCACTTTTATATCCGTTCAGGATGGAATGAAGGATTTCGAACAATGGCTGGAATCAAGAGAAAACAAGTAGTTTTATATACCGGGGTGCTACCATTTGATCGGTATCTGATCTCTATCTGTACTAAAATGCGGTTTTTAGTAGGGATAACGTTCTTAAAAAGATCTGATAATAACAACCCGGTAGTAGGCCTTTATCAACCTAATAAAACCATGGTTTTTGTTGAAAGGATGATTTCTATTTCTCCTTTTGCTTATTCACCCTTTCAATGATTGAAGTTCCATCAATCTGTACGTCGCTCAATACAGCCTCTCCATTTTTGATACTCACCAAGGCATAGGTTACCCTATTGGTATCTGCCTGTAATTGCCGATAGAGGATTTCAGCCTCCAATGCTTTTGATTCTTCCATATAAAACCGGTCAAAAGGATAATCTATCACCACCTTTCTGGGTTTTTCATCCATAACATACCGCACTTTAGCCCTGATCACATTAGGTTGGCCTGAGGGCATTTCCTTTGAAACAAAATCAATTTTAGCAAATCCATTGCTGTCTGTTGTCAGGGTTAAATAAATGGGTTCTCCATCGATCCATTCCTCCCCGTCATTTACCTCTACTGTATTTTCGCGAAAAGTCAGGGCGATGTATTTCCCCCTAAACGGGTCGTTTGGATCAACAGGGGCTGTTCTGAACTTATAAAGGGTTCCAGTATCCAATATTTCTTCTCTATCCCAAATCATTTTTACTGGAATAGCCAGTTGCACCAATGCAACCAGCAAAAAAGCAATCAAAAGGATTCTTTTGCTAGTCATTTTTGTTTCTCTTTTTAAGCATGATATAATTGGTGGCAAAGAACCCGGCACCGACAATCAGAAACATTATACCCCGGAGTACAAAGCTCAAGTCAGTATCTAAAAACCTACAGATTACCAATGCGATAATAATCAGTAAGCCAAGATTCAGGACTCCCAGGTGATCCATCCTGGAACCTTCTCTCATGGTTAGCAATCCAATTAGAAATACACACAGATTAATCAATACCACTGAAAATGGGAAATAAAGTCCAAGAAGGTATGTGGCTATAAACAGCATAAAGACATAGGCGATAGGCTTGATTTGGTCAGCGGGCTTATTTTTATACTGAAAATAAAACAGTGCAGCAGCCATAAAAGAAAGTACAATAGCGGCTATAAATTCAGGAGATGTAAAGACCTGATCGATGGGAAAATCTCTGTGAATCAGTTTTTCCCAAAAGTCATCAAAACTCAAACTCAACAGCAGGATAAGCGTACCGAGTGTGCCTATTATTTTATAGCCATTGTTGATGGGTTTCTGTGGTGAGAAAAAAGCTGAATCCCCTATCATGTAAAACAAACCAAGCAAACTGAAATACGCAATGAACATTAATTCGCCATTCGTTTTTGCCACCGTTCCCAAGGTAATAATGATCGATAGCGGGATGATCCAATGGTGGAAAACCATAAAGTTACTCTGTGGCTTTTCCTTATACAGTTGGTAATAGTGAGGCAAAGCCCCTGCCAGCAAAAGCCAGTAGAGATAGGAATCTTCCCGGGGATACGAAAAATAGCTGGTAACACAGGCATAACTAGTTATTCCGATGATAAAAAGTAAGGATGCAAGGGAAGATTTCATGATATAAATCAGCGGGAAACAAAGAATGGTCCAGGTTAAAAGAAAGGAACTTAGGTTTCCCGGTATGTTGTAAATCTGACTAATCAACGCGATGACTGCTCCCACTGCAAAAATCAAAAAGGTGGTGGTACTTTCTCTCCAGGCAATGCTGTTCTGTTTCTTCATCAACACATATCCGCACAAAAACTGCCCCGCTACAAGCGGCATAAATGCCATGCCTGTTTTGGTCGCCCTTGAAAGTTCATCCCAATTGTGTGCAATAATCAGTATAAATCCCAACCCTGTTAAGAGGGCTCCGAATATCGCAAAGACAATAAAAAGCCTGCTGGTTGACGAATTGCTTTTACTTTGGTAATAGAAGTTTATCCTGTCCGCTGTTTCCTGGTTGATAACAGCAGCTTCAACAAGTTCATCAAGGTCCTTTATTCTACTCATCGGTCGGCATTTATAGTTTGGTGAACTTTTGTGTATGCATTTAAAACCGATTATTTTTAGTGAAGGTATGATTTCACCAACCTCCTCAAAGGCCCAATCGTTCAATGACACATTCTTGTCTTCAAAGCTATCTTTTTATGACAATTAATCCAATTAAACTACAAAATAGTTGGATGTTCTTACGCTGGAATGTTCCTTTTAATGAAGGAAAAGAAGCTAACGATTTCACAATCCTAAACCTTCATTGGAGAGGATGAATACTCTTTTTGTGAAGGAGGATACTTAGGGAACCTCTTATGCTCCTGAAGGGGTCGTTATCCACAACAGTTCTCCTTTTGGAGCCTCCACAAGGTTCACACGATGGGAAAGAATGGTATCGAAGTAAAAACTGTCGCCTTTTTTGAGCCGGTAATTCACCTCATCCAGATGAAATTCAAAGGTTCCTTCGTTTACAAAGCAAAAGGTCTGTGCACGGTAGGCAGAAAAGAAGCCTTGGATGTCGGATTTTTCCACGAACCGGATGAGATACGTCTCCATCCTTTTCAGCGGATCATGGTTCGAGAGCAGGTACAATTCACTTCCGCTTTCATTCTTTTCAATAAACTTGATTTCTTCCCGGGTGATCAGCGGGTTCTGGGAAAGGTTTTCATTCTCGCCAATCAGCTCGCCTACCGTGGTGTGTAGACATTCAGCAATATTCTTTAAAGTAGCAATCGAGGGTGAAGCCTTTGCATTTTCAATCTGCGACAGTGCGCTGGCACTGATGCCTGCCCGTCGGGCCAGATCATTGAGCTGAATCTTCTGAACCTCGCGTTTCTTCTTAATCCTTTCTCCCAGTCGCTTCATTATTCATGTGTTTATAATTTTGAAACACATAGACACATAGGACACATAGTTAAAAATTATTCTATGAGCTCTATGTACCAATGTATTTACTTTCATTTAGTGATAGTTGTTAATAATCATTTTACTGTGTGTCAAAATACAATAGGCAGGAGCGTTTCCTATTCTTCCTTTTGGGTGGTGTCTAAATAACTATAGGCAGCCTTTCGTGCACGGTCCATAATGGCCTTGCCAATGCCTGTTTCAGCAATGGATTCAAAATATATCTGGCTAATTTCAGCGTCATCTTCCAGCATATGCAACACGGCAAACAGGTTGACGGCCATCTCGAACAGATCTCCATCAGTTGATAAAGGCAAGATTTTTACTGCGGAAGGGTTTACGCCAACCTTGGCAGAACCTACGATAAGGCCTGAGCCTGCAGGCAGTTCAACAGCAGAAGCATCTTCCACGATATACATCGGTTTGCGCGGAGCATAATGACTTTTAAGCATGCCGGGCGAATGAAGCCCGTTGGTGTCATTTTCCTCTTTGGCGGTAATGATCTTCACATGAGCTGCCAGCGCTTCCTCGGTAACAGCGCCGTAACGCAGGATACGCACCCCTCCCGGGGAAACAGAAACGACCGTTGATTCAATACCAAAGTCGGTGGAGCCTCCATCGAGCAGGTATTCAGGCTGCATATTCTGTTTAACCACATGGGAAGCCTGCGTAGGACTTAGGCATCCGAACTTGTTGGCACTGGGAGCAGCTACCGGGGTACCGGCCTTTTCAATCAGCTCCAGGGCTATGGGATGTGAAGGCATACGCACGGCCACGGTAGGCAACCCGGAGGTTATAAGATCAGGTACCCGCGTTTGCTTGGCATGTACGATGGTTAAAGGACCGGGCCAGAAAGCTTTTGCCAGAGTATAAACCTGCGGATCGATGGGAGCCTGAAACAATTGTTCCAGTTGATCGAGCGAGGAGATATGTACAATGAGGGGATCAAAATTAGGTCTCTCCTTCAGTGCAAATACCCGGGCAACGGCCAATGCATCAAACGCATTGGCCCCTAACCCGTAAACTGTTTCAGTGGGAAATACGACCAGTTTCCCTTCACGCAAAAGCTCTGCAGCTTTGTCAATATCAGTTCCAATCAGCATGCCTTGTTTTTTTGTGCAAGTTTAGGAATATTTTGTTTCAATTAAAGCAGCATACTGCTCAATGGTCGCATCATTCAAACAAGCATCAATAATTTGCTTGCCCAGAGGTGAAATTCCTTCCTTATCAAACTTGCGGACTTCGTTCTTGAAGAACTCGGTCAGCATGCGGTAGCCCTCATCGTATCCTTCCTCTCCCACTTCATTCTGACGGTATACTTTCAGGAAGCGTGAAGGAATCTTGGCGCCTTCGATGGTCAGGTAATTCATTTCATAGCCAAGCAATGTTCCGCGGGCAGGCTGATACTGATCGGGCCGCAGGGAAGCATTACCGCGGCGGGTAAGGTATTCACGCATCAGCAGCTGAGGTTTGAAACCTACTTTCCATACGCCTACATATTGATTGGGCGTTAAGACGTAACGCACTTTATTGGTAGATACAATCTGATCAAGCAACATATTGGCATGCTGGATCATCTTGCCGGTGGCAAAGGGCCAGTATGAGCCCACCCCTTCCGATTCCATCCCGCCGGTACTCACGATGCTCGGGTTGGCATGTCCGCGAGGAGATACCAATCGCCACAACCAGGCCAGCGCAGGCGGCAGAATGTGGAACAAGCCTAAGATTCCATACGATGGATCTTCTTTTGAACAAGGAGGAGTACGAACTCCAAAGCTGCGCACATCCACCGACACAGGGCGGTCGAGCACTCCCGGTACAATTTCGCGGGGAAGGATCACACGCGGATTAGGGCATTTCTTTCCTGGTGAATCCTGGATATGATCCCATACCAAAGCTGTTGAATTCGGGTTGGATTCAATGTTGAGGAACAGCAACGGCTTGGAAGGGTTCAGGGTAATCTTTTCAAGGAACGGGTCGTCGCCATACTGGTTGATGGAATCAACCCTGATAAACCATGCATTCTCGGCATCCAGTACACGTAGCCGGCCGTTTTTCTTCTGAATGGAAGGATGGCATAGAGCCATGTCATCGGTTACCGGGTTAAACGAGCAAAGCAGCGGGATGCTTATAAGGCGTCGTTCACCTGTGATGGTATTCTCGCCGATTAATATCTGCCCGTTGGGTTCGCGCACCACGTGCTGCAGCATCTCACTCTTTCCCCCACCGCTGGCCCCTTCATGCATGAAGGTAGTGGTGTTATCGTAAGGGCTTACCACCTGAACGGTGCTACAATGGGCTGTAATCCAGTTTTCCTTTTCACCCTGTGACAGAAGAACCCCGTAAAGGCCCTTTTTAGCGCTTGGGCCGGGATATAAGTTGTAAGAGAACAATTCATGCACCTCATCCAAACGATTGTGCACAACGATCTGTTTGCCCTCAAAATGGGTATGACGGAATGGTGGGGCTACGTAAATAACCGACTGCACTTTGAAGTCTTCGGTAAGCTCATCCACGGCAATGATCTGCTGAAGCATGGAAAGGCCCATGGCAAAAAAGGCCGCATTGGCAGGAACCACTGCAATACCCCCTGAACCGATCCCCTGACGACCGGCAAAGAAGAAAAATACACCCAGGTCCTGTTGCTTCAGCCACTCGAAGGTCTCGGTGCGTAAGGTATCAAATTTATAATGGAAACGTTCCGAAAAACGTTGCTTATCGGTTGGTTTATCATCAGCAATCAACATGGTATCCGGGTCACGGCGGCGCATATAGGCATCGGTATAGTTGGCCGAAATACCATTCTTCACGCGGTGTACAATCGCTTCGGTGTACATGCCCTTGCCTTCAACTTCATATTGCACTTCGAATTCACTGTTCTGAATTCCGCCAGTTGAGGCCACGGCCAACTCTTCAGAAGTATTAAATACAGTTAGACTTTTACAGTTTTCAAGGAGTTCGACCAGTTCGGATGATAATGAAATCCCTTTTTGCTGACAAATGCTTAATAAATTTTCCATTTATATTTCTGTTAAAATTTTCCTGTTTAAATCATTCACCTATAAGACAAATCCCACGATGTTTTTGTTTGTTGGAGAATTAATTCATTGCAAATATAATTAAGCATTACTTCACTAATTAAACAATACTTAATTTTATACATTTGATAACACTAATATTACATTGGAATAGACGACTGGAATCCAATGTGAATTCATCATTAACAGGTGGTATGAAAAAAGAAAATAACGTACTGCTCATTTACATTTAAATAATTAATTACCCCTCTGCCCTCCCTGCCATGAAGCTACCGTGTAATAACAACCTTTCCTGATCCCATGGATCACAAATAAACACCAATAAACCACCAATAGTAAAAGATGTTATTTGGTCTAAATCATTGGTGTTTATTCATTTTATTTGAGTTTATCTGTGATCTTTGCTTTAGTTTTTACCTGATATTCCTGAGGTTATTAAAGATTTGGTTACCGGTAACTGTGAGACAGTGAAAAAAAGCTCCGTTATTTTCAAAAAGACTGAATGGAAAAAACTACTTAAATCTATACTACGTGTCATTTATGTTTGTCGGTTCATCAGATTTATATAATCTTTGTCCAATCAATTTCGGGATGAATGAATTATCAATAATATGGAATACCTACAATCACTGGATACCGATCTTTTCTTTTTGATCAACGGATGGAACAACAGCTTTTTCGATCCCATCATGTACTGGCTCAGCCATAAGCTGATATGGATACCCATGTACCTGCTCATTGCCTACCTGATTGTAAGGCGCTACCGGATGAAGGGTGTGCTGATGCTTGCCTTCATTGGCCTGGTAATTACCCTGTGCGACCAGACCGCCTCGGGCCTGCTAAAAGACCTGGTTCAGCGCCTGCGCCCCTCGCGTGAGCCTGCCTTTGAAGGGATGATACACCTCTCTGAAGCAGGTCCCGGTGGTAAGTATGGATTTGTGTCCTCGCATGCAGCCAATGTTTTCGGACTGGCCACCTTCCTTCATTTTGTACTTGACTCCAAGTTCAGGCTGATGAAGCTTTGGCTTTTCATCTGGGCCGTGCTGGTAGCCTACAGCCGCGTTTACGCCGGAGTGCATTACCCGGGCGATGTCATTGTAGGATCCCTGATCGGGGCTGCCTACGGATGGCTGCTGGCTAAAGCTTATTTCAAGGCAGATGCCTGGCTGGAGGAAAGAAAACAAGGCAAAAGGCAAAA
>JACMKG010000330.1 GCA_014380255.1 Prolixibacteraceae bacterium
CTGTATCGCATTTCTGAAAACCGTACTAAATTTTCAGAACGCTTGTTTTCAGAAATATCAATGGCTGTTATCTGGCATTTGTTTTCATCATCGAAAATCATCCCTTCGAGGTGAAGGTAGGTCGTGGGATTACCCGGGATATTCAATACTATATAGCAGGTCGCTTTTGGATTGGGTTCAAAGACTTTGAATAAAAAATCATTGAACACGGGCAAGGAATCCCGGGTGATAAACTGACTAAATTTTTTGTTTATTAAAAAGGAACGTTCCATCCCAAGCATATGGGCGCCGCTTAAATTCAATTCACTGATCCTACTGTCCCGATCAATGGTGAAATATCCTGCGGGTGCAAAATCGTAAAGATTAGTGAACCGCTCATTGGCGAATTCCGCCTTATTTCTTGCTACTTTTAATTCCTCCAGTTGCATTTCCAGTTCTATCTGATGGACTTCAAGTTCATGGAGGAGTTTTATGGAGTCAATTTCTGAAAGAATCTGCCTATTGCCGGAATCCATCCTATTCAATTTCTCTTCCGCTTTTTTGCGAAGCAAATCGGTTACAGGCAATTGTTCTTTCTCTTTTTTCATTGGTAACTCATTTGTTTTTTAATTGATCTATGGTAATTGACAGCAATCCAAAGAATTCATTTTAACACCAACGAACTACTTGCTTATGGCTCGGCTTTTGGTTGGGAAATATTAACCCCTATGGCAATCAGTCCTTTTGGCTTTCCGTGTTCATCCCAAAGTTGATGGGCCGACCATTCGATGGTAAGCTCATCATCCTTCAACGTTTTTACAATGTTTATAAACTGGTTGGGAAATTGGCCTGCCAGTAAATTTTGCATATCTTCCTCCACCTGATCGCGTAATGACTTAGGTATAAACAAATCGACATACTTTTTGCTCATTACATCTTCACGTTTGCAGGCAAAAAGCTTTTCTGCTTCAGGGTTAAACTCAATAATTTTTCCATCGAACGACAAACCCACAATTACACCAGGCACTGTCTGGATGAATGATTGAAGTATAGTCTGGGTTTCCTTGAGGGCTTGTTCCAGTTGTTTTGATTTAGTAATGTCGACGAACGTGATGACCAGGCCATCAATTTTATCTTCGAACGTACGATAGGGCATTATCCGGATGTTAAACCACCTTCCGTCAAGGGTATTTGTGGCTTTCTCAACAAATACCAGTGTGCGCAATACTTCCTTTGCATCATCGTACAATTCGGGATAAATCAAATCAGTGACCTGATCGGAAAAAGGCCTGCCGATATCGCTTTGTATGAGTTTAAATATTTTGGTTGCCCGAGGCGTAAACTGACGGATTTTCAAATCCCTGTCCAGAAACATGGTGGCAATTTCGATACTATTGATCAGGTTATTCATATCATTATTCACCCTTGCCGAATCATCTATTTTGCTTTGAAGTTCGATATTGACAATATGCAGTTCTTCGTTCATGCTCTGCATTTCTTCCTTGGAAGTGGTCAGTTCTTCATTGGATGATTGTAGTTCTTCATTGGTTGACTGCAATTCTTCGTTAGCCGATTGCAGTTCTTCCTGAGAAATCATCATTTCATCCCGGGTACTTTGAAGGTCTTCAGTTACACGTTGCAGTTCAAATTCCAATTCGGCTTTTAAAGTTTTACTGACAGTTTTCCTTCTTTTTTTTAATAAAGATTCAGGCTCCAGGATTCTTGCATCTTTGAAAACTACTATAATCTTTCCTTTTAAAGCTGAAGGCTTTTCTATTTGCTGAAGCGTTACATCTACCAAATGATTCGCTGGATTTGTCCCTATCCTGAGGTTAGGTAAAACCACTTTTTCATAGTTTTGCAATGCTGTGCGGAACGCCATTGGAAGTTCATTGCGAAGTCCTTCGCGTGCCATGGTAAAGATGTTCATATTTGCCTTGCCGGCTGCCGGTTCCAGATATTTGCCCGTACTTCCGGTAATATAAATAATATCCCCTTTATGGGTGCACAGCAGGCTGGCAGGACTATACTGCTGCAAAAGTAACTGATCGGTAAGAGTTTGAATGTTATCAGGAACTTTTACCTTCAGGTTATCTTCCGCGGTGGCAGGCTTATTAATGGCAAATGAGCTTGGGAAATCCATCAGTTTTTCTTTTGACAGTTCACCCGTACTTTGGTAAATTCTAAATTTTGAATCAATGGTCGAAAACAAATCACTACGTGCCGCATTGGTTTCCGCGCTTCCAAGCACCAGAATCCCCCCAGGTTTAAGACTGTAATGGAACATTTCCAGTAGCTTTTTTTGGATCCCGGCATCCAAATATATCAGCAAGTTACGGCACAACAGGATATCGAGTTTTGTAAAAGGAGGATCCTTAATGACGTTTTGGGGAGCAAACACCACCATTTTACGAATCTCAGCATTGACTCGATAACTATCGTTGGTTTTAATAAAAAAACGTTTCAGACGCTCCTCAGAAACATCTGCCACAATATTTTCATAAAAAACACCCTTCCGTGCTTTTACAATGGCTTCCTCATTCAGATCAGTAGCAAAAATCTGTAATGAAAAATGATGATTGGTTTTCATCTTTCCCAAAGTTTCCTTAAAAACCATGGCCAGAGAATAAGCCTCTTCGCCGGTGGAGCAACCCGTAATCCAGGCCCGTAGGATATAGGGAGAACCTATTTTTTTCATCAATGAGTGCAATACCGTGTCCTTTAACTGTTTCCATACCCCACTATCGCGAAAAAATTTGGTGACTCCAATGAGCAATTCCTTAAAAAGAATATCCACCTCAGCAGGGTTTTCACGCAGATAGCGGACATAGATGGCGATTTTATCTATCTGGTGAATGGCCATCCGTCTTTCGATGCGACGGTATAAGGTGTTCTTTTTATATTGGGAAAAATCGTTGCCTGTTTGTATCCGTATAAGGAGAATGATTTTATCGATTGAACTGGTATCCTTTTCCAAATCAGGCAGAATAATTGTTTTTGGGGTAAACTTAGAAACATTTAATAGTTTTTCAGCGAGCTCACGGGCTGGTGCAACTATATCAACGATCACTGCATTTATTGCCGAACGTGGCATGCTATCGAATTTTGCTGAAGCAGGCTCCTGTACCAATACCATACCGCCTTTTTCCTTGATCGCCTTTATCCCTTCACTTCCATCAGATCCCATTCCTGAAAGGACAATTCCAATGCTCTTTTCCTGTTGATCTTCGGCAAGAGAATGGAAAAAGAAATCAATAGGCAGCCTTAATCCGCGTGATTCAATGGGTTCAAACAAATACAATACATTTTTGAGAACAGACATGCTTGTATTGGAAGGGATGACATATACAGCATTGGGTTTTATTTTAAGGCCATCAGTTACGATGAATACCGGCATTTTTGTAATACGCTGAAGCAGTTCAGCAAGCATTCCTTTTTGTGTGGGATCCAGATGCTGGATAACGACAAATGCCATTCCGCTGTCGGTAGGCACATGAGTAAAGAACTCCTCCAATGCCTGCAATCCTCCGGCAGATGCACCAATACCAACAACCCGTACCTGCCTGGTTTTAGAATTAGTAGTTTTTGCCGCCTTAGGACTGGTATATAATGTTTTACCTGGATTCTTCATACAGTCGTTTACAAATGATTTGCATCAGTGTGACAGCAATAAGCTGTAAACGGGTGAAGTTAATCAATATAATTATCAACTACAAGCTATTAATAATGAATCAATCCCAAAAGCTAGCGCCCAGGCATCCATCTGGCATAAAGTTTTCCTGAGCTGAGAGGATATAAAAAATGAACTGCAATCTACGAATACCGTTGCCAAAGAATCCTTAATTTTTGCATTGAAAATTCTGCCATATGCACCGCAATTGAAAATACCGGCTTTAAAACATCAAACCATTGAAATAGTATCCCATTTCTTGATAAGATTATTTCCCATCTATAGCCTGTGTCTGTACGGTGTCTGTACTGATGCTGTACTAAATAATGGATATTAGTACAGCATCAGTACAGACACCGTACAGACACAGGCAATGGATGGGATTAAAATGGGATAAAGTTGCAGCATACATGGCTATAGTCAATTACCCCTGGCGCCTGCCTTTTGGCCAGGTGAGAATAAATCAGGCAAAGGAAATCCGATTTGGGGTAAGATATAAAGCAGACCATTATCATGGAATGATTTCACCGTATGATTTGATCCAAAAAAATATTATTTTTTCAGACGAAGGGCAATTACATTGGGTATTTTCCAGAAGTGATCGTTGTCATCGTTGTCGCAGGTATTGGAAACATAGCTTCCGAACTTGGCGATCACCGTATCACCGGTATTGATATAAAGGCTGGCCTCAGGGCCCCCTTCGAGGTAAACGGTGGTACTTACATTAAAAGGTAAACCTTGCAGGAAACCGATCATGGCACGATGCGTATAGGGCGAACGGGTATAAACTATATAGAGATTTCCCATATCATCCTTGCCCGTGAGTATCATGCTGCACGACTGGTCGGGTCTTTTGGCAAACTCCATTCCTTCGCCTTTTTCTCCAATCATACGCATGCCCTGGCACAGGGAATGGTATTGCGTTTTCACCTTATCCCAATCCTGGTATGTAATATCGATGATATCGAATGCTGGTTTTTTCTTGTCCTTGGGGTGCATGGCCAGGATACCGTTGTAATAACCACTTTTAACCGGATTGTTCAAATGATTGTAATTCTTCAGGTAGCCTTTGTTTGAATGCATCTTGTTGTAGCTATACATCCCGGCGTTAATGATAATGGTTTTGTCAAATTCCGTTGCCCACTCCTCGGCCGTACGCATACGTTTGCCATGCTCGGAGGCTGTAAGAAATTCAAAGTCAAACTTACTTATATCAATTTTAAGGATGGTAAGCTTGGAATCATTAACTACAGACTTCTCGGGAGCATCCAGCTCGACATACTGTAAGCCTTCAGCCAGATTAGTCCATGGAATATCTTTGATCCACTTATCCTGTGATTGAACGTTGCCTCCGGTGAGTAAACACAGGAGAAATATAAATTGAAAGAGTCTAAATGAACAGGAGTTGAAGGCTCTGGTTTTACACATCAGTATAATCGAATTTGGCATTTTTGAATGGGAAAACTTCAAACAGTTCTCCTGAGTAATAGAATTCATAGGCAACGGCTCCAAAAGAATAACGCTTGCCCTTGATGTTGATACCTGAACCACCAACTACCGGATTTTGTTTAGGAACGGATACTTCATATCCTATATTAAACAGTGTAGCCAGAATCTCCGGGCGGTCCTTTATAGGGTATCCGGCTTTCTCCCACTGAACCATGATCTGCTTCACGTTCAATGCTGCATAAAGATAAGAGTAATAATGATTCTTATAAGAGGTGAGGCGGTTAAAGCGCTCCTGTTCCTTGTTGTTGGTTTTGAAATCCAGCAGGTGCTCATATTGCTTTCCAAGGTAAAACACAGAAGTACTGTCCTTCAGATTTCTTTCGATTGTCTGGGCAGTAGGTACTTTAATACCTGTAACCCCTAAAGAGAAAGTGGTTTCAACAGAGAGTATCTTCAATGGGCCAATCCATTTCTTGTAAGCTTCCCGGTTTGAATTAAAAAGGCGGATCTGTTCGCCTACCAGTACGGCCACTATCAGGCGGGGCTCAACTCCGGTCACCTGAGCTGCCGAATCAATCAGGTGCTTATCCTTAACAACGGCCAGTTTGAAATCCTGCCATTCGCTAATGTTCATCCATTCAAAAACACTTTGGGTCTGAGTCTTTAATTGTGAAGGTTCAGCGCTCTCCTGAAATTTATCCAGTTCGGCATGATACTCGGCATTTTGCTGCATATGAAGGTTTACAGCCTCGAACATGCGTTGAGCCTCGCGCAGGTTATGGCTCTTGTAATAGGCATTCTGTATATAAAAAGCGTTGGCCGGGTAATACCTGCTCAACACAGACAGGTTGTAAAGCAGTTTGGCTTCGCTTATATTCACTTTCAATGAATCATTCTCATCACTTTGGCCATACTTGTCTTTGATTTCCTGGAAATACCGGTCGTTGAGATCCACCACCCCAGGGTCGTCGGTCAGGTGAAATTTTACAGCCAGAAAGCCCATTGTCAAAACCAACCCTATTAACCCAAAAAAACCCATAAATCCTACCAGTAGATATGTTAGAATCTTACGGGAACCATTATTTTTCATGACAGAAGTTATTCATTTTATTTTCGTGGCAAAATTACAAAAACCTGTTATTATTTGTTAAAAACGCTCTGTCAAATGCACAGGATGTGGAAATAAATAATGATAATATTACTTTTGCCTTCCGCTCATTTTTTTGAGCTTACGTATAACCCAAACTTTGAAAATGCATTTACGATCTCTTATTCTAACAGGTAGCCTGATGGTTACTACTTTTGCCTATGCGCAGCAAGTCCCAAAAGACACGATTTTCAGTACGCTTGAGGCAAGTGAAATAGATTCCCTGTATGCGGAAGAAAATATACCCAACGATTCCCTTATTTCCAATGATGAATCACTCTATAAGAATATCTGGAACAGTACCCAAATAAAGTATCCGCTCAACACGCTTCCTCCCAAAGATGCCACCATCACCATTACGCTGACTGAAGTCAATGACCATCCTTTTGCAAACCCCGTGATTGGTAAAGTGATCTCCAAGTATGGAAAACGCGGGCGCAGGATGCATACAGGTACCGATATCAAGATTAATTCAGGAGATACCATCCGCTGTGCCTTTGATGGACGAGTAAGACTTGCTAAACGATTTAGTGGCTATGGCAACATGGTGGTAGTCAGGCACAACAATGGCCTTGAAACGCTGTATGCTCACCTGAAAACAATCAAGGTAAATGTCAACGATACCATCAAGGCAGGTGATCTGATTGGACTGGGTGGACGCACCGGACGTGCCACGTGCGATCACCTTCATTTTGAAACCCGCCTGTTTGGTGAGCCCTTTGATTCAAACAAATACATCGACTTCCGCAATTACTGCCTTAAAAGCAATCATATTTACTACCGGAACAAACAGTTTGAAATCAATCTTGCCGACTTCGACCGTAAGCCTGTTGTAACGCATAAACCAGCTCTTGCTGCACACACGGGTGTTAAAGACAGTACGGCAGTTGCTGCAAGCACCCCGGCGAAATCGGGCAGCAGCGTAAGCTCTGCCAGCAAAAGCACCGGTGCAAAGACCCGCAAACATGTAATCAGAAAAGGAGATAACTTGTGGGGCATTGCCAAAAAGTATAACACCACGGTTAAAAAGCTCTGCCAGACCAATAACATAACAGCTCAGAAGACCCTAAAGGTAGGATCTACATTAAAGATCAATTAAGGAATTTTGAATGTTAAATGATAAATGTTGAATGGTTAATCATCTAACCATTCAACATTTATCATTTAAAATTTATCATTTATAATTCCTCATTTCCCATTCCCAATCTTTTGTACCAGCATGATTCCATCCCGGATAGGCAGGATTACATTGCGCACCCGGGCATCGTTCTGAATCATATCATTAAATTCCAAAATCCCCTTGGTCTGCTCTTCATCGGAAGCTTTAGGATCTACCACTTTACCGCTCCACAGAATATTGTCGGCCATCAGGAAGCCTCCCACCCGAACACGATCGAATACCAATTGATAGTAGTTGCAATAATCGCGCTTATCGGCATCAATAAACACCAGGTCAAACGATTC
>JACMKG010000331.1 GCA_014380255.1 Prolixibacteraceae bacterium
GCTGTCTGCATATCATCCATCTTTTCTTTATTGCTCAGGGTGAATTCAGAAAAAGCTTTGGCGATTTTATCCTTTGCTTCCGATTCGTGGATTATTTCAGCTACAAAAAAACGGTTTTGCCCAGGATTCGACTTGTTAATATTGGTATAAACACCTGCAAACTGGGTGCCGGCAATTTCTTTAAACAGTTGTACCGGATCGGTTCTGGTCTTTTTCTGAAACTCCATCAGGCTCATCTCACGGGGATAAAAATTTCCGTTCGCCTTGATGTGTGTTTCATACTGATCCAGGTAGTTAGAAGTGTTTTTTAAATTCATTGCTACAAAATAGGAAGCATTGGCAGGGATCGCTTTTTCGATGGTCATCTTTTGTGCTTCCTGGTGTTTGAAAAGATTCAGGTAATGGTCGCTTGAATCCTTGGTCATGCTAAAGCCATTCATCTCCACTTCCGAAGGTTTTAAATAAAGATCAAACTCCGACCAGTCGGAATAGGCATCAAGTTGATTGATGGTCTTGCGGATTTCGGGAGAAACGAATTTGGCAAGCAGCTGATGGATTGTAAGATGATTGATGAATATATTGGCAAATGCAGTTTCTTCAATCGTTTTATAGAGCTCAGTGAATTCGTAGTTGTTCAGCAGGTTCTGAGAGTTGGTCTGCCTGATTGCCTGTTCAATGAGTATAAAGTCTTCGCTTACCATGAATATGTCGTTGGCGCAGGCATAGAAAACACTTGCTTCAGCCGAACGGGCATTGTAAACAATGGTATTATCGTAACTTTTCCTGGTTATGGTATATTCCAAGGCTAAATCAGAAGAAACGGACTCGGCTGCAGAAGCTGATTCCTCCTGGTTGTTCATCTGGGCAAGAAAAAGGCTGCTTAGCTGGTTCTTTCCAGTTGGATTGATGGAGATAATAATCGACTTGCCTTTCAGTAAATCGGTAATGGCAGAATGATCCTCGGCAAAATCATAAAACCTGTTTATCTTTATACAAAGGGTATCCACTTCTTGGATACCTCTTAATTGGGTAACGATTGGATGATCACTTTCAAGTTCTTTGCAGAAACCTTCTGTGTTTTTTATTTCAACAATCAAAGGACACTTGGGCGGAACGGCTTTATAGGCCGGATTCTGCTTGGTGGAGAAAGTCTGAATGACAGGCTTCTCATTTATTTTTTTGTAATATTTAATACCCAGGAAAGCACCAGCTGCTACCAATATTAGGATTCCTGTAATAACAATAATCTTTCGCATAAGAGGTATAGTTTAGACAAAAATACAAAGTTTGTCTATCTCTTTTATTTAGTATTTTAACTTATTGTAATTTAACTTCTGAGGCATCGACTACTTTATATAATTTGTCCGATTTCCTGATCTTCGTATCAATGGGAATCGATATGTAGGAACCCTTGGGTGCTTCAGTAACCGACTGTTTTTCAAGCTGAATTTCTTTTACGATGGTTTTTACCAGTCCGGTAGTAGGGCCAGTGATGTAAATCTCGTCACCAACTTTTAAAGGTCCTGTTTCAAGCTTAAATTCGGCCACTTTAAGGTTGGAGAAGTAATTCAGTCCTTTCCCCACATAGATTTTGCGGCGTGTGGCCATCGAACCGTAATTCTTGCTCCATTCTCCCAGCTTTTGGCCCATGTAATAGCCATCCCAGAATCCACGGTTAAAGACAGATGCCAGGCGTTCATCCCAATCGGCAATTTTGTCGTCTGTAAAGGTATCTTCAAAATAAGCCTTCACGGCTTCACGGTAACATTCAACTACCGTATAAACATATTCAGCCGAACGCGCCCTTCCTTCCACTTTCAGGACCGACACACCTGCATCCAGTAACTTGTTGAGAAAATGAATGGTCTTCAAATCTTTGGGCGACATGATGTATTCATTGTCAATTTCAAGCTCAGCACCCGTTTCTTTTTCAGTTACAATGTAAGCACGACGGCACGATTGCATGCAGTTGCCCCTGTTGGCCGATTCATTTTTATCGTGAAGGCTCAGGTAACATTTGCCGGAAACAGCCATGCACAGGGCTCCGTGCACAAACATTTCAATTTTCACCAGCTCCCCGGCAGGCCCTTTTATCTCCTGTTCACGGATTTGCCTGGATATCTCAGCAACCTTTTCAAGGGTCATTTCCCTGGCCAGTACCACCACATCAGCAAACTGGGCATAAAACCTTACGGCCTCAATATTGGTAATATTCACCTGGGTTGATATATGTACCTCCACACCTACCTGTCGGGCATACATAATGGCTGAAATATCAGACGCAATAATTGCCGACACCCCGGCCTCCTTGGCAGCATCTATAATGCGGTGAAGCTGTTCAAGTTCAGAATCAAAAACCACCACGTTAACGGTCAGGTACGTTTTAACCCCTTTTTCATGGGCTATCTGTGTAATATTTTTTAGATCATCCAACGTGAAATTATTGGATGACCGGGCACGCATATTTAACTGTTCCACGCCA
>JACMKG010000332.1 GCA_014380255.1 Prolixibacteraceae bacterium
GGACATTTTTTTCCGTTGGATAGTTACATACATTGAACGAAGTACCGATAGCCTTGACAGACAGATTTCTGGTATGCACAAAAAATGGATTCTCAGGATCATTGACCACCTCGAAAAAAGCTTCTCCTTCAATATAAAGCCTTCTATGCTTGGAATTGTAATCTTGTGGGACTTTTATCCGGGTGCCTGAATTAAGCCAGACACGGGTGCCGTCGGATAACTTAAACTCAGAAATCTGACCCTCGGGTGCATAAAATTCATTGGTGAGATTATCCGCCCTGTGAGATGGAATCATTTCTATGAACTCGGAAGCCGAAAATCCAATAAACAAGGCCATTAGTAACAGGGCTGCATATTTAAGATAAAACTTAAATGTAATTGATGCGACCTTCCCGGATGTCTGTTTGATACGTTGGTTGACTAACAGAAAATCCTCTTTAACGGGTACCTTTTGCTTACCTGCGGAAATGAATGCATGTATGTTTTTTAACCTGATGAATTCCTGCTTATTTGCACTGTCAGCATTAATCCATGCCTTGGCAACTTTCTCCTCCTCTTCATCCATATTTCCGGTGATGAATCTTATAACCTGCTCTTTCTCCATCCAATTTCGTTTCATTGATACTATTACGCATAAGAATAAGTGAACCCTATATGAAAAATCAAAATAATTTTACAATAGTTACAGATATGTTAAAACAAAGTAGCGTAAGATGATCTATTTTCGAAATACCGGGGAACGTAAAAGGTATAAAACATGAAAATACAACAGGACAAATCTTCTTGCTGCCGGCTCAAGGAAAAGTATAGAATTTCCTTGCCTTTTTTGTGAGCTAAGTAAGATGAAACTTTTATTGTCGTATTTTTTGAATAGTTATTCTTTGAAATTTTAAACCCATGGCTACAGCTGATTAAGAAAACCTTATTTTTTGCCATAACCTTCGTAGCCTGGAAGAATCCCCTGAACTAACCTTATCAACCTTATCTTAAAACGTTGGATTTAATAAGGTTGATAAGGTTGGAGGTGTGGGGTTTCTGTCTTGGCTACGAAGGTTTACTAATTGATAAGGTTAGAAACAAAAAGCCACATCACTTATTTTATATTGGGGAATTGGTATATCAAAACGACTCAGTGTTTTACTGTTTTGCAAAATTTATTTAGATAGACATATACGACATTATTTTATTTCTATTACTTAAGCAAAATGGGTGAGTTATTTAAGGCAAGTAAGGGATATCAACTATAAAAACAGTTGTGGCATGTATTCTTTTGTGTTAGCACGAAGCTTGGATAATGCACGGGTAATGTTGGCCTCTACCGCTTTTTCTGTAATGTCAAGCTTATTGGCTATTTCCTTGTTTTTAAGATACTCATACCGACTTAAGATAAATACCTCACGGCATCTTTCCGGGAGGGAATCAATGGTTTCCTGGATGATCTTTTCAAGGTTACTCAAATCAATCTGATCAATTTCCATCTGCTCCAATGCTTCATAGTTAAGCTGAAGGTTCTCACTGTTTCGCATGGATTTCTCATAATAGCAAACTTCTACCTGAAGGTGACGAATAAAAGACAGGCAAGCATTGCGTGCGGCCAAATAAAGGTATGCCTTAAGGTTCGATTCCGGATCAATCCAGGAGTGTTTTTCCCAGAGCTTCATAAAGATGTTCTGAACAATGTTTCTGGCCGATTCCAAATCTGTAATGTACTCATCTGCAAAATGTACCAAAGGCTCATACCACTGCATAAAAACATATTCAAATGCTTTCGGGTCGCCTATTTTTAGCTGCTCAAGGATTCTCTTATCAATTGGCCTCATATTGTTCCATAGCAAAGCTTAAATATACAATCATCGCAGAGGGTTTCCCTTCCAAATTATTCAGTTTGCATAGTTACACATTTCTAGAACCAAACCAAAAATTTGAGGCCTGATTTTAAAGTAATCCTCATTAAGTATAATTACTGTTCAGGAACATCTGATACCGTCTCTTTTTGCTTCTTTTTAAACCCGATGGAAAGGCCAAAACGCACATAGTTTGAAGCAAAAAAACTGGAGTGTTCACTTTTAGTCCATAAATAACTGAAATGAAGGCCCAGGGTTGTTGAAGCATCCGCTTGACTCTGGAAAAGGCTTATTTTAATCCCGTAGGAAGGTTTTTTAAAGTAATTGCGGTTAATGCCTTTTTCACTGGTATGGCTCGATGAGGGAGGCTGAGAGGGAATGTAAATACGGGTATAATAATCATCGATGTTGTTATAACCCAGCAGCAGCAACTCTGCTTCCGGCCCTGCCCCTACAGCCCAACTGTCGGTGATCCGGTAACGCGCCTGCAGGGCTGCATTAATCAGCAAGCTGATCACCGTACCGGTTTTTTCATTGAACCCGCCCAGGGCATTGGACGAGGTTGAATGGGAGATGTTGGCATATTGCAAATTAAGGCCCGCTTCCTTTCTGAGCGAAAGCTTTTCTTCATCATTGTACCAGTTTTTTGACCCTTTCATAAATAAATAAACGGGTTTGGCTTCCTGCCAGTAATTAATCTTCTCGGGCGCTTTGGCTTTGCTGATACCTATCGAAAAATCGGTCTCGCTTATTTGCTGCCCAAAGCAGTTCAGGCTCCAGAAAAATACGAGTAAACAAGCGATTGCTGTACTGTTTTTCATTTCTATCATTTTGGTTGAAACTCTAAAACAACGTGCATTCATGTGCCGGATGATTGATTGAAGTAATGATCTTGGCTCCTAGCTGGCAATTTAAACATTTTTTATGATCGCAGTAACAATTTTTTAATTGAAGTAAGGCCTGCGTTTCAAAAGCGGTCTGGCTTTTGATGCCTGAATCCTGCCATTTGCGAATAATTTTATTCTCTTCAGGTGCCAGTTTCTCTAAAAGCAGCAAGGCCCGGTCTTTCATTCCCTGGTCCATATGCTGATCTCCGTAAACAAAAAGCATGGGAACGATGGTGTTGATAACTAAATTATTAAAAGCGGTTTCTCCCAAAACCTTCGGCTTGTTTTCATCCGAAGGCTTGTTAAAACTGTAATGCGTATCCCAATAGGAGGAAGCGGTTACTTTGAACAATTTTCTCAGCTCATCGGGGCTTTCCGTTTCCAGGACATGCGAGAACAGGGCCGAGGAATGATGAATAAGCGCGGCCAGTTGGGCAATTCGTACCGTGGGGAAATTAATAGGCCTTAAACGCATGAATTTCCAAAGGTGAGACTCGATACCCGACAAGGCGTATTTTTTATACATAAACGAATATTCCTTTCTGAGCGAGAGAAAATAATCATCACCCAACAGCGAGTTGTTCAAAAGGCCCGACTGCCCGAACAGCAATGCTTCGGTCTGAAATAGGTCATTTTTATGCTTTGACAGGATATGAAGGGGAA
>JACMKG010000333.1 GCA_014380255.1 Prolixibacteraceae bacterium
ACCATTCCATCCTCCATCCCACCCTCACTGACACCGACTTAGCCAGAGAATGTGAAGTGGCTAAAAAATACAATGTAGCCTCCGTATGTGTAAAACCGTATGCGGTCGAACAAGCTGAGAGACTACTCAGAGGCAGTGGTGTTAAGGTAGGCTGTGTCATTGGCTTTCCTGCCGGAAATTCAACTACCATGGTAAAGGCCTTTGAAACAGAAGAAGCCTGCATCAATGGAGCTTCTGAAATAGATATGGTCATTAATATCGGCAAAGCGCTGCAGGGCGACTGGAAGTATATTAAAACAGAAATCAGGGAGATTACTGATATCTGCCATCAATACAAGGCCATCGTTAAGGTGATCTTTGAAACCGATTATGTGACCCGGGAAGAGGACATCGTGAAGCTTTGCCAGATATGCACCGAAGTGGGTGCCGATTACGTGAAGACCTCCTCTGGCTTTGGCTTTGTCAAACAGATCAGCGGCGATTACAACTATGCGGGAGCGACCATTCCTGTTCTGGAACTGATGAAAAAGAGCATAGGCCCCAAGGTGAAGGTAAAGGCAGCCGGCGGGGTTCGTACCCTTGACCAGCTACTGGCTGTACAGGCAGCCGGATGCAGCCGCTGCGGCGCTACAGCAACCCTCACCATATTGGAAGATGCCATAAAGCGCTTTGACAGTTAACGGAGTATTAAAAATCATTCATTAAAATATTCACTTCCGAATATATTTAGTAATTTCATCTCAAATAATAATTATGAAAACCCCTGCTATCTGGATCATTTCTATTGCACTGATACTAAGTTTCAGCATCAGCGCCTTAATCATTGGAAATTCACTTCAGCGTTTCAAGACTGAAGACAGAAGTGTAAGTGTGAAGGGTTTTTCAGAAAGAGAAGTGAAAGCCGACCTGGCCGTATGGCTTATTCAAGCCCGCATTGCAAACAACGACCTGGAGACTGGAAGCCAGGAAATCGAAGCTACTAAAAACAAAATCGTTGATTTCCTGCTTCAGAACCAGATCAAGCAGGAAGAAATCATCCTTGAAGGGATCATGGTAACCGATAAAAAAGCACAGGAGTATGATAACTATCAACAGAACCTGGCTTTCAGGTATCTGATTACCCAAAACTTCCAGATCAGGAGCAACAATGTGGATCTGATACAAAAAGTAAGCCGTATGACCGGTGAACTTCTTGGTGTGGGAGTTGTGATCTCGAATACCAACTATGGCAGTCCCCTTCAGTTCTATTTCACCAAGCTGAATGAGATAAAGCCTGAGATGATCACTGAAGCTACGCAAAACGCCAGGAAGGCAGCAGAACAGTTTGCATCAGAAAATGACTCCAAGCTTGGCCGTCTGAAAAAAGCGACTCAGGGACTTTTTACCATTGTCGATCGTACGGCCTCTCTTTCGGGGGGAGAAGGAGGATACATGCAAGGATCCAACGATCTGTTCAAGAAAGTGAGGGTTGTAATTTCTGCCGAGTATTCAATCAATTAATAGGATTAGTTCTTATGAATTAAAAGTTAAACCCACTTTCTTAGCTCCTTAACTTCTTTGATACTATATTCCTCATACACTTTGTAGCTTTGTCACTTTACCACTCATGTACGCTGTATATTACTCGGCCCGCACGTACAACTGAGCCGCCTCCACCCTGGTTACCACCACGTCGGTCCCCCGGTCAATCATTCCCGCTTCAGCCATGGCATCGTAGTTTTTACCATCAATATAGATTTTACCCGAGGGGCGCAGGGTGGTAATGGCAATGCCTTTTTTCCCTTTAAGTTTTAGCAGTTCAGGATCCACCCCCAGATAGCCATCGCTTAAACTCATCACCTCGTGAAGTGTCAGGTGCGAGAACCGGCCCGTCTGAGCGGTAAACAGTTTCTGGCTAAGGTAAATGGACAAGCCTATGCCGACGGCTGTTCCAACAAACACGGTAATTAAGGCCACCGACAATTCATTCATATTCACCTCATCGAATGTAAAGTCTACATTTTTTATAAGGCTAAGTACCAAACCCGTAAAAGCAAGGGCGATACCTGAAATACCGGCCACGCCAAAGCCGGGGAAAACAAATATTTCAAGGGCAATGAGCACTAGTCCTACTACAAAAAGGATGATTTCCCAGTTTTCTGCCAGCCCTTCCAGGTATAAAGGAGAGAAATACAGCACGGCACCTACAATGGCCACCAGCAGGGCAAATCCTATCCCGGGAGTCTGCATTTCAAAATAAATACCTCCCAGGATGAGCATGATTAATATACCGGACACTACCGGGTTGACCATAAAGCCGATAAACTTTTCAAGAGCCGTTGGTTTATACTGAACAATGCGGGCCCCTTCCATATTATTCATTGCCAAAACCTCTTCTACGTTCTTGGCAATTCCTTCACAATAACCGTTAGCGACAGCTTCCATGGGTGTGAAGGAGAGGATCTTACCGGTATCTTTTATTTCGGGTATATAAACCCGTTCGTCCACCATTCCTTCGGCAATAAGTGGGTCACGCTTCCATTTATAAGTGGTATCCTGCCCGCTTATGATGGTATCTTTTCCATGTGATTCAGCCGTGGCACGCATGGTTGAGCGCATGTACGACTGGTATTTATCGGGCATCTTCTGACCCGTCTGGTTTACCACCGTGGCAGCCCCGATGGATCCCCCGCTGCGCATGTATATACGGTCGCAGGCGATGGAAATGAGTGCTCCGGCCGAAGCGGCATTGTTATCAATGAAAACCACCACAGGGATGGGGCTGTTCAGGATACGCGTACGGATGGAATCGGCATCGACTACAGTGCCCCCATAGGTATTCATATGAATGAGGAACAGGTCGGCATTCAGGCTGTCGGCCTCTGCAAAAGCCTGCTTGGTTTGCCTCCATATAGCAGGAGCGATATTCTCCATGATATTGAGCTTATAAACCAGCTTTTGTTTGCCAGTACTATCTTGCCTGGCAGGGATGAAATCCTGGGCCAATGCCCCGTTAAAGCTCACTAGCAGGCTGAACAGAACAGCGAATAGCATTCCTGATCTCATAGGTGGTATAGATTTAAGTTTACTAAATGAACTCAGCAGGCAGCCTTGGGGTACCCGCCAAGTTTACTAGTCGACAATCCCTGCCGCCAAAACAGAACTAAGCATGGCAGGTGGGCATACAAAGTTATAACAATGCCTGAGAATTTACATTTTTGGTTGAGGAACTTTAATCAGCTTCTTGAGATTATAGCCCCTTTTGCGGGCTTTATCCAAAAGCATCTCGTAGGTTTTACTGTCCATCTGAGGGGTACGGCTCAATATCCAGAAGTATTTGTCGGAAGAACTTCCAATCATCGCCCACTGGTAGTCCTTATCCAGCTCAAGGACATAGTAATCGGCATAAAAATTCCAGAAGAAGGCCACTTTCAGCTTCCCTGGCTCATCATTTTTATTGGGCACCTTAGCCTTCCCTTCGGCTATCGAATGCCTGCCATCCAAGGTATTTTTATACCCTTCATTGACAACCTTAATCTTACCGTTTTCACGCAGACTATAGGTAGCAGTTACGCCAACAAGATTTTTCTCGAATGAATGGGGAAAGCGCGCAATTTCATACCATTTTCCCATGTAACGATTCAAATTAAGTTGCTTTACGGTCGTTTTATCAATCGGTTTGCTTTGGGTCTGAATGCCACAAAAGCTAAACAAGGCAACGAATATGAGCATTAAGTGACTTTTCTTCATGACTTTAAATATTTTATACTATCAAAATTACGCAATAAAAAATTGCAAAACATTGATTTTAACGCAACTATTAAAAATATGTTCGATAAGCTAGATAATTAAAAGAAAGAATCCTCCTGAAGCAGAAAAATAAAAAGAATTTTGGCCAGGATCTATTAGAAAAAGATTGATTGGCATGTCATCTGATCTATCCCACCCGTGAAAAGGCTTCTCATCCTGCATAAAACCAAAACAAGAAGAAGAATTCTATCTATCCCTGGAATAAACTCCTTCAACCGGGACGCTACCTAAGCCCTATTGAGACATGATGGGCTCTAAAAAGGGCAATTCCAGTAAGTCTGCGTTGAGAACAAAGCCACGGTCATCATTCTTTCAGAACATCCTCTGCAATTACAATTTTATCACAGGCAGATCCTAAACCGTACTCACAAAATTTTCTACCTTTACGGCTTGAAAAAATTAGAACATGAAATTAAGTTTACTCACTGCTATTTCGCCCATTGACGGCCGTTATCGTTCGAAAGTTGAAAATCTTCAGCTTTATTTCTCAGAATTTGCCCTTATCAGATACCGGGTATTGGTTGAAATTGAATATTTCATTGCCTTATGCGATCTGCCGCTGCCCCAACTGGCTACATTCGATACAGACAGGTATGATGCCCTTCGCCGCATTGTAACAGACTTTACGGTTGAAGATGCCCAACGCATCAAGGATATTGAGAAAGTGACCAACCATGACGTTAAAGCGGTAGAGTATTTCCTGAAAGAAGAATTTGATAAGCTGGAAATCCAGGACTTTAAAGAGTTTATACACTTTGGGCTTACCTCGCAGGATATCAACAATACGGCGGTTCCCAAGTCGATGATTGATGCCATGGACAATGAATACTTCCCCGCCATCAACGATATGATCGATAAGCTGGAAGAGCTGGCCACCGAATGGAAAGACATCTCCATGCTGGCCCGTACACACGGACAGCCGGCCTCTCCTACCAACCTTGGAAAGGAAATACGCGTGTTTTCGGAGCGTATCAAGGGTCAGCTGGAACAATTGAAAGGCTTGTCGTGCGATGCCAAATTCGGGGGCGCTACCGGTAATTTCAATGCTCACCAGATTGCTTATCCTGAGATCAGCTGGAAAGCCTTTGGCAACCATTTCCTGAAGAACTACCTTGGGCTGGAACGTGCACAGTATACCACACAGATTGCCAACTACGACAACCATGCAGCTATTTTTGATGCCATGAAACGTATCAATAACGTGATCATGGATTTGAACCGCGACATGTGGACCTATATCTCGATGGAATACTTCAAGCAGAAGATCAAGGCCGGAGAAGTAGGCTCATCGGCCATGCCTCACAAAGTAAATCCGATTGACTTTGAGAATTCTGAAGGCAACATCGGACTGGCCAACGCCCTTTTCGAGCATCTGTCGGCCAAGCTTCCTGTATCACGGTTGCAGCGCGACCTGACTGACTCGACGGTACTTCGCAACATCGGGGTGCCGATTGCCCATACGCTGATTGCTGTTAACTCGACCATGCGGGGACTGAACAAGCTATTGCTCAACGAAGAGGCCATCAATGCCGATCTGGATAAGAACTGGCCTGTCGTGGCTGAAGCTATCCAGACCATCTTAAGGCGTGAAGGTTATCCGAATCCATACGAGGCGCTTCGTA
Source organism: Prolixibacteraceae bacterium (assembly GCA_014380255.1). The sequence goes on from JACMKG010000333.1 coordinate 5,412, forward strand.
ATCTTACACGGGTAAACCGTAAGATTGATCAGGAAGCAATTCATGAGTTTATCGATACCCTGGATATCTCTGATGCGTTGAAAGCTGAATTAAAAAAGATCACCCCTCACAACTATACAGGTATCTTTTAAGCAGGAAATTCAACAAAAAGGCAAAAGTAAAAAGGCAAAAGGAGAAGAAAAAAGAAAAATGAAACAAGGAATAAGAAACAAATAAATTGCAGCGAATTGACTTTCCTTTTTCATTTACTTTACCCTTTTTACTTTTTCCTTTTGCCTTGTTTTATATTTTATATTTTTGTGCAAACATTTTTAGTTTGATCTCAAGGTATAATAAGGTATTTTACAGTACATTTAATCATAAATGAAGGATTTTTTTCAGATCTTAAAGCGGTTTATTCCACCCTATAAAAAGAGGTTAATTCTAAACTTCCTTTTCAATTTACTTTCAGCCTTGTTTACTGTTTTTTCAGTAATGTCAATGATTCCAATTCTGGAAATCCTTTTCAATTCTTCCAAGGACGTGATTGAATTAGTGCCGTGGTCGATGGATTTAGATGTTTTAAAGAATAACATTTATTATTACATCACCTCGTTAAAGGAGGAACACGGGGCAGAACTTGTACTTTTGCTGGTAGGTATTTTTGTGATCACAGCTACCCTTTTCAAGGTTGGTTTCGCATACCTGGGAGCCTATGAAGCGGTATATATCCGCAACGGCGTGGTAAAGGACATGCGCGAGCAGATTTATACCAAGATCCTGAAACTGGCCCTTCCTTTCTTTTCCGAAGAACGCAAAGGAGACATTATATCACGCATTACAGGCGATGTGACGGAAGTCGAGAACTCGATCATGTCATCCCTGGATATGTTCCTTAAAAACCCGATAATCATCATCGTACTGCTCACCTCGATGCTGCTGATGAGCCCGAGCATGACCCTTTTCATATTCATTGTACTGCCCATCGCCGGGATTATTATTGGAAAGGTTGGAAAATCACTTAAGAAGGTATCGCGGCAGGGCCAGGACAAGATGGGAATGATTCTTACCGTGGTGGAAGAAACCTTGGGAGGCCTCCGCATCATCAAGGCTTTCAATGCCGAGAAGAAGATGAACGCAAGGTTCAATATTGAACTGCACGACTACCGCCGTATTATGAACCGGCTGATGCGCAAGCGTGAGCTGGCCCATCCATTGAGTGAACTGCTTGGCACCATTATGATTATCATCGTAGTTTGGTATGGTGGAACCTTGATATTGAGCAACAACAGTGAACTTACAGGCCCTGAATTCATTGCTTACCTTGCTATTTTCTACCAGATTATCAACCCGGCCAAAGCATTTACCACTGCCCTGTATTCCATTCAAAAAGGGTTGGCATCCATGGACCGTATTGATAAGATACTGCTGGCAAATGTTACCATTCCGGAGGCGTCAAATGCTCATCACATTGAAACCCTCAAGACTGAAATAGAATACCGCAATGTTTCGTTTGCCTATGATGAGAAAAAAGTTTTGAAGAATGTTACCCTGCGCGTACCTAAAGGCAAGACCATTGCACTGGTAGGCCAGTCGGGCAGCGGTAAAACAACGTTTGTCGATCTGTTGCCAAGATTCTATGATGTCAGCAAAGGAGGTATTTTCATCGACAACATCGATATCCGCCACATGAAGCTGCATGATCTGCGCAATCTGATGGGCAATGTCAATCAGGAAGCCATCCTTTTCAACGATACGATCTTCAACAACATCGCTTTTGGAGTAGAGAATGCCACCAAAACGGAAGTTATAGCTGCTGCCAAGGTAGCCAATGCGCATGATTTCATCATCGAGACAGAAAATGGATATGGTACTATTATTGGTGACCGGGGTAGCAAATTATCGGGAGGCCAACGTCAGCGTTTAAGCATTGCCCGGGCCATCCTGAAGAATCCGCCCATCCTTATACTGGACGAGGCGACCTCAGCACTGGACACTGAATCGGAACGCCTGGTGCAGGATGCACTGGAGAACCTGATGAAAAACAGAACTTCCATCATCATAGCCCACCGCTTATCAACAGTGAGAAATGCCGACCTGATTTGTGTTTTTCATGAAGGTGAAATTGTTGAACGCGGCACTCATGAAGAACTCCTGGCGCTGGATGGCCGTTACAAGAGGTTGCACAGTATGCAGATGTTCTAATACACAGCCATTTCAGGTTCATCAAAAAAAATAATTCCCATCTAATATTTTATTACTTTTATCCCCGATAAAAAACCCTTGATTTAATCAGGATTGGCGCGGTTTACAGCTATATGTTGGAATTTCAGTTTCATTTTCCAACATATGACTGATTGAACTGTTAGTTCTATTTAAATTCACAAACAGGTAATTTATCTCTAAATAATCGTAAAAGGTATTCATAGAGAAGTATAAACAAATAAATTAACTTTTGCTTAATGAGAAAATGGCGCATTGAAGACTCAGCTGAACTCTACAACATCAACGGTTGGGGGATCAACTTTTTTTCCATCAATGAGAAAGGCAATGTTACAGTAACTCCAAGAAAAGACGGAGTGCAGATTGACCTTAAAGAACTGGTTGAAGAACTTCAACTTAGAGATGTATCAGCACCTATGCTGCTACGCTTTCCGGATATCCTGGATAACCGTATTGAGAAAATGGCCAGTTGCTTTAAAATTGCCGCTGAAGAATACGAATACAAAGCACAGAATTTCATCATATACCCCATCAAGGTAAACCAGATGCGTCCCGTTGTTGAAGAGATCGTCGGTCATGGCAAGAAGTTCAACATTGGACTGGAAGCAGGCTCCAAGCCTGAATTGCATGCCGTAATCGCTATTAGCACCGACAACGATTCATTGATTATATGCAACGGCTACAAGGATGAAAGTTACATCGAATTGGCCTTACTGGCTCAGAAGATGGGAAGACGCATCTACCTGGTAGTTGAAAAACTGAACGAGTTGAAGCTGATCCTGAAGATTTCTCAGCGCCTGAAAATTAAGCCTAACATTGGTATTCGTATCAAGCTGGCAAGCTCAGGAAGCGGCAAATGGGAAGATTCAGGAGGCGATGCCAGTAAGTTTGGCCTGACTTCCAGCGAGCTACTTGAAGCCTTGGATATCCTCGAAAAGAAAGAAATGAAAGATTGCCTGAAGCTGGTACATTTCCATATCGGCAGCCAGGTAACCAAAATACGGCGCATCAAGATTGCGATGCGTGAAGCTTCTCAATTCTACGTGCAGCTCTACCTGAAAGGGTTTAACGTAGAGTTTGTAGATATCGGCGGTGGATTAGGCGTTGACTATGATGGAACACGTTCATCGAGCAGTGAAAGCAGCGTCAATTACAGCATCCAGGAATATGTGAATGATGCCATAGCTACCATGGTGGATGCTAGCGATAAGAACAACATTCCGCATCCAAACATCATTACAGAATCAGGGCGTTCACTAACGGCACACCATTCAGTGCTGGTCTTTGAAGTACTGGAAACAACAACTCTGCCAACCATGGGTGAAGACGAGGTTGCCAAGGAAAGTGATCATGAACTGGTAAAAGAATTGTTCTCCTTATGGGAAAACCTTAACCAGCCAAAGATGCTTGAAACATGGCATGATTCACAACAGATCAGGGAAGAAGCGCTTGATTTATTCAGCCTTGGATTGCT
>JACMKG010000334.1 GCA_014380255.1 Prolixibacteraceae bacterium
CAGCCTTAAATGCTGAAATCATCACCGATGAACTGGCCGAGATAATGGTAAACATTAACGCGGGTGAAGGAACGCTGGGCATGCTGATACAGGATACCACCATTGCAAAAAATATAAATAGTACGATTATTAATCTTAAAAAAAGCAGTAAAGGATTAGACCAGAATATGGAAGCGGCCAAAAATAACTTCCTTCTGCGTGGCTTTTTTAAAAAGAAACAACGAGAAGCTGCCAAAGCGAAAGAGCAAGCTCAGAAGGCTAAGGAAGCTGAAGAAAAAAAGAAAAAATAAGAAAAAAAAGGACAAGGGAAACCGGAGAATGGAGAACAGAGTTAAAGCTCTTTTCAAAGCCAACCAACCATTTACTATTAGACGATTTACAATTTACGCAATACCCATGAGCCATTCAATCATTTAGCTCTATAACCATTTAACATTCAACTTTCAATATTTCTTTTAACCATTCAACTTTTAAAATTCAACATTTAAAATTTCTTTTAACCATTTAAACATTAATACTTCCAAGATAAGAAATTCAATGTAAAATCATTCTCTTATCTTTGCCATTCTTATATCAAAAAATCTGGAGATGAAGAGTTTTACAACCCGATCCTTAAACATACCCTTTCCGAAGAAAGATCCGCACAACGCGCTTTCAATGCCCGTTTACGAAACAGTAGCTTACGAATTCGCTTCTGCTGAAGACATTGCAGCCAATTTCAGGGGCGAGCTTCCGGCTCATACCTATTCACGCACCAGCAATCCAACGGTGGAGTATTTCGAAACCAAAATCAAGTCCTTGACAGGTGCTCATCACGTTTTAGCCGTTTCTTCCGGGATGGCAGCCATTTCCGCTACCATTATGGCGCTGTGCCAAAAAGGGGACAATATCATATCAGGCAACCAGCTTTTTGGCCATTCGCTTTCCTTGTTCGAACAAAGCCTATCGGCTTATGGCCTTGAAACACGCTTTGTCAACACTACCCGAACGGAATTGATAGAGCAGCTTATTGATGAGAAAACCCGTGCCATTTATTTTGAAACGGTAACCAATCCTCAACTTGAAATTGCAGACATCAAACGCCTGGCAGAGATTGCCAATAAGCACGGAATCGTCCTGATAGCCGATAGTACCATTACTCCGCCTTCTGTATTCGTTTCCAAATCGTTGGGCGTTCACATAGAAGTCATGTCGACCACCAAGTTTATTTCAGGGGGCGCTACCGCCGTCGGAGGATTGATAATTGATAACGGCCTATACGATTGGAAGAAAAACCCTAACTGCAAGGCTTCTGCGGCCAGGTATGGCAAAGATGCCTTTACCGCCCGACTGCGCAAGAACTACTACCGCAACTTCGGGATGCCTCTTACGGCCCATGCAGCCAATTATATGATTGCAGGCCTTGACATCCTGGAGCTAAGGGTCGAACGATGTTACCAGAATTGCATGAAGTTGGGCGAATACTTTCAGCAAAATCCAAACGTTCAAAGAGTTGATTATCCCGGCTTGAAAGATTCTCCTTTTTATGACCTGGCCGTGCAACAATTCAACGGAATACCGGGATCGGTTATGACCTTTGATCTTGAAAGCCAGCAGGAATGTTACCTCTTTATGAACCGGCTGAAGATTATCCGCCGGGCGACCAACCTGAATGATAACAAATCACTGATCATTCACCCCTTTTCAACCATTTATTGTGATTTCCCGGAAAGCTTTCGCCATGAAATGGGCATCCGCCCAACCATGATGCGTCTTTCGGTGGGTATTGAAGGAGTGCAGGATTTAATAGAAGATATGGAACAGGCATTGAGCACTAAGTAAATCAAAACATCCATGAAAAAGAATAGTATCCTTTTTGTAATAATTATAGGAATTATTACAGCGATGCAGATCCAACCTGCCAACGCTCAGACATATTGCAACCCGATGAATCTTAGCTACCGTTTTTGCCTGGATGAACCATCGAGGCGTGAAGCGGCTGATCCAACCATCGTTCTTTACAAGGACAACTATTATTTATTCGCCTCTAAATCGGGCGGATACTGGTATTCCAATGATTTGCTTACCTGGAAGTTCGTCACCACTCCTACCCTGCCCCTTGAAAATTATGCGCCTACCGCTGCTGTAATTGGCGACTGGCTATATTTTCTTGCCTCCGATAGCCGGATTATCTACCGCTCGAATGATCCTGCTAACGGTAAATGGGAAGAATACAACAGTTCCTTTCCTTTAGTCTCCACCGATCCTGACCTATTTACCGATACCGACGGCAGAGTGTATTACTATTATGGCTGCTCGAATGTGAACCCGTTGTACGGAGTTGAACTGGATGTGAACAACAAGCTGAATCCCATTGGTGAGCCTAAGCCTTTTATTTCCGGTAACACATTGGAACATGGCTGGGAAAGACCGGGCGATTACAATGATCAGCCTCAAAGCCCTTGGATTGAAGGCTCATGGATAAACAAATACAAGGGGAAGTATTACTATCAGTATGCCGGACCGGGCACTGAGTTTAAAAGTTATGCCGATGGGGTCTATGTATCCGACAGCCCTTTAGGCCCTTTCACCTATGCTGAAAACAATCCTTTTGTATCCAAACCTGAAGGTTTTGCCTGCGGCGCCGGGCACGGATCAACCTTCCAGGATAAGCATGGCAACTGGTGGCATATCGGTACTATGACCATTTCGGTGAAGCACATGTTCGAACGTAGGCTGGGCCTGTTCCCCGTCGATATTGATAAAGACGGAACCCTTTTCTCCTATACCGAATTTGGCGATTACCCACTTGTAATGCCAACAAAGAAAATTAAAAATATTCGGGAGCTAACAGTAGGCTGGGCTCAGCTTTCCTTCAACAAAAAGGCTGAAGCTTCTTCCAGTTTAAACAATTACCCAACCGACCTTGCCTTTGATGAGAATATTCGCACCTACTGGAGTGCCCAGACAGGCGATAAAAATGAATGGCTGAGTGTTGACTTAAATGCACCGTGTACCATTCATGCCATCCAGGTTAATTTTGCTGAAAACAACACCAAGCTTTTCGGGCGTGAAGGCATCCTTGCGCACCAATACCTGGTGGAATATTCAACCGATAA
>JACMKG010000048.1 GCA_014380255.1 Prolixibacteraceae bacterium
CACCCTGAAGTTGATGATGATCTGTTCGGCTTTCTTGTAAGGAATATGGGCTATACGGGCATACCTGCTTACCGAAATCTTCTCGTTGCTTTCCAGGTAATCCAAGAGCTTTTTCTCTGCTTCCGAATAGTTGATCAGGATACCATCCTTGCTGTGCTGGTTTTTCCACACCTCGAGCATTACCTTGTTGGCCAGGCGGTTCTCATCATCCTTTCGGAAATAGGCCCACCATTTGCCCTTCTCATCAATGGCATAATGAGGCTTTTCGGGACTGGATTCAACCTTTACTTCAAGGACTGTCTTATTGTCTATGAAATGCTGCTTAGTGGTAAATTCAATCATGGGCCTTGAATACATGCGTGCTGCGGCCTCCACCATATAGTATTCCTCATCGGACTGCACCCCCACCACGTTGCCGTTGTCCTTAACGCCAATAAGCAGCCTTCCCCCGTCGGTATTGGCAAATGCCACCAACGAGCGGGCTATTTTCTTAGAGTCGCTGATACAGTATTTAAAATCCTGTTGCTGATGCTCTCCTTGCTGAATCAGTTTTAACAGATGATTGCTCACTTTGTGAAGAAGTTTAAAGTTCCAAGTTCCAAGTTTCAAGTTTCAGGTTCCAAGTTTCAGGTTCCAAGTTCCAAGTTTCAAGTTCCAGTCTACGGCCATCGGGCATAAGCTGGAATTCTCTAATACTACAAATAAGTAAGTTGAAAGTTCTGCAGGTTAACAATTAACGATTTAAAGCTTGCTTTAGTATCACTGCCATTCCTGGGAAAGACAGTGATCAGTCTCAGTGGGCAGGAGTGTAGTACTGAGGTTATTTGATGAGAAAAGCAAGCAGTCCCTCAAACCATCAAACCATCAAACCATTAAACCATTAAACCATCAAATCTTCGGTCTTTCAATCTTTCACACCTCTATCCCAAAGAATATCCTGACCAGGTAGCCCAGTCCAAAGGAAATAAGTCCCACGACGGTGCTCAGGATAACCATTTCCAGAAAACGTTTTCTGAAAGGCTGATCATTGGCCACTGAAATGTAATAGGTAAACAGAAAGACTATCAAAATGGAGTCAAGCAGGGCAAACAGCAAGGCTACAAAGGGAGAGGTGAAAATCAGGTAGGGTGCTACCAGGAAAACCACCGCGATGATGTAAGCAATGCCTGTAAAGACGGCCGACTTGATGGCCAGGTCGTTTTTCCCTTCCGCCCTGTTTGACAGATATTCGGAGGAGGACATCGACAGGGCTCCTGCAATGCCTGTAATGATTCCGGCAAGGGCCACCAGCCTGGTGTTTTGAAGGGCAAAGGTCAAACCGGCCAGAGTTCCCAGGATTTCCACCAGGGCATCATTCAATCCCAACACGATGGAACCCATGTATTTTAGGCGTTCCTCCTGGATCAGGCCCAGCAATTCCTTCTCGTGTTGATTCTCATCTTCGGCTACCTGAAGCGCCTCGGGTATCTCAGTGGCAATCTGGGCGTAGTTGATCTGCGCCTTCTCTTCGTTTTTCTCCATCAACTTTAGGCCAAAGGTGAGGCCAAAGATCTTCGATATCCAATAGTATTTACTGACTTCCCACTTGTTTGGCTTAGCCTCTGTGTGGGTGTAAGTCTCCCATAATTTATAGTGTTTCAGCTCATCGGCGGCAATCTGCTTCAGCACTTTTTTGTTTTCAGGGTCACGGGTTTGCTCAGCCAGCTTGCTGTAAATGTGGTATCCGGTTATTTCTTCGCGCTGGGCAACACTCAGTTGTTTAAGTATTTCAGGTGAGATGGTTTTTGTAATCATGGTTCAGGTCAATGTCTTGCAATATATAGGTTTACCAACCATTCATTTATTTTTTGTCCTCCGGTCTTTTATCCTTTAAATCGGGTTCGGTAAGTATACCGGGTGGAACAGGAAATAGCACCTCGTGGCAGGCTTCAATGTTTTTATGGAATGATTCCGGCAACCTTGCCCAATCAAACAATTCGACAAGAATAGGAATATTGCTCTCACTGATTTTTTCTTTCAGTTCAACAAGGATGTCAATCGGAATCATTTTACCATCCTTGCCAATGATTACCAAATCCAGATCACTGCCGTCGTGGGCCGTACCTTTTACCCGGCTTCCATAAGCCCATATCTCAACAGGGATAGTAAGCTCCGAAAACAGGTCGAGCAACATTTGCTTGTATTTACTCTTCAGCAGCATGGCTTTGCTGTTTAATGATTTCTGCCATTTCCAGTGCATCGGCAATAAACTGGGGTAATAAGATCAAAGTCTCTTCGGCAAAATTTACCCCATAATCGTGAGCGGTGTTGTTCCGGTTATCCCGGTATTCAAGCCATCGTTCACCTGTTTCGTCAATGATAAGACTTCGCAGCACGGCATGCCTGAAAACTTCCTTGAAATTTAGTTTATCGACCTCTTTCGAAGTATGAAAATAGGGATTCAATACTTTGCGGAGCAATTTGCCGCTTTGTTCAAGAATGATTTCAAACTCCTTGATGCATGCAGACCGGTACATTTCATATTCGATACTCTCCGGTTTTTCGTTGTTCAGCATGGCAAAGGCCTTTGTAAAGTGCTGATACAACGCTCATAGTATGTAGTATCTATTATCATAGTTTAAATCCGCTAGTTATTCATCTCCTTTTGATTTCAATATCCAAAGTTAAGGCTTTTTGCTTTTGTTCAATCAATTCAAATTTACCTGCTTGCCCCCCCGAATATGGGGATACTGTCAGCGAAGCACTAAAACCCGACTTGCCGAATACTTTACTTTAAGTAGAAGTCATTTCTTTAATTTTTCTTTCAATTGAAAAAATAATTTGATTCCATCACTGGGGAAATAAGCTTTAGTTTCAAGGATTTTACCGTTTGAATCAACAATTATATAGGTTGGATATCCTGTAATTCTACCTGCAAGTTTTTCAAAATCGGCTTTAAAGTCATCATTAGAAATAAAATGATACCCCGATAGATCAAAAGCTTTAATGAAGTTTTTCCATTTTGTCCGGCTGTCGTCATATTCATAGGCTATATAAACCATCTCAATTCCATTTTCTTTTAAAAAGGGTTTTAACGCAGGATTATATCGAAACTGTTCCCGGCACGGGCCACACCATGTACCCCAAAAATCTATAAGAAAAGGCCTGCCCTTAAGGGTATCCAGTAATTCATGAAATGATTTAACAGGCTTATCTTCATCCAATATATAGGCTCCTTTGGGAATTGAATCATCGGTTAACGTTGCAAAATCTTCTGCTCTCGGGATTAAAACATCTTCAAGGAACTGGCCAGCCGGAGTATTCTTAAGGTCTTTGTTTTCTTCAAGATAATTCTTTGCAGTTGTAGCAGATCCGAGATCTAAACTGGCAACCTTACTCATGGTATTGCGCATGGTGTAGTTTTTATTGGCTTCCGGCGAGAGGACTTCAGCGGAGTTCTCTAATGCCTTTAGATAACCGGACCCTTTTCTACGTTGTGGTTTAAATGTACCATCCTTTGAATCTGCCAGAAATACCAAATATTGGTCAACATACTTGTCGAAATCGAAGACTTGCTCTATTTTCACACCTTTAACCGCATATAGTTCAAATATTTTAGGATAGATTTCAATCAGTTTGTCTACTACTGCTGAATCATTCATCTGCCAGGTATCACTAATTGTTTGTGCCAATCGATAGGCATTTACATATTCAATGTTTAGTTTCGATATTTCATAAAACTCCTGATCTATTTTACCTTCCTTCAAGAGATTTAGAAAAACACTTTCCATGGCTTTAATTCTGGACTGAAGCGTGTCGATCAATGTCTCTGGTTTGAATAAATTCCAATCCTTATCATACAAATGGCCTCTTGTACTATTATCGATTTTATTGAAATACATTTGGCCAATGTCTATGTTGTAAAATGTATTGGATTGGTCGTTGGCTTTTTCCCATGAATAAATATCAGGACTGTGATGGACTTGCCAGTTCTCCTCCTTTTGTCCCCTACTTATAAAAGAATAATTTTTATTAGGCTGCACAACTAACTTGCATTCATAACGAATAAGCCCATTATTCCGGTTAAGGTATATGAGGCGAAAAAATTTAGTTTCGCTGATTGTTTTTAAGATTGTAAACCTTCCCAGGCTATCTGGCTTCACCGTGAAATAGTCATGTGATAAGTTCACAGAAGAAAGAGAATAGGATATTTCTGATTTTCCATCGTAACCAATGATTTGTCCCTCAATCTTCATATTGTGGTTTTGGGACCATCCTATCAATGTCGTTAGGAATAAGCTGATAAATACTATTGCCTTTGCATACATGTTTTTAAATTTCTGTCGAACAATAAATCACACCAAATGTAACTTACTTATTTAAGCATTCACTTATATTAATCAGCTTTATTTTTTTTCTTTCTGAATATTCAAACCGTTCCTCTCACCCTTTCATCCATTCATACATCTGGTAATGCTCAGCGGTCATGCCAAGGTGTTCGTAAACCTCGTGGGCAGAGGTGTTGGTTTTGTCGGCATACAAGCGGATTCCACGCAGTTCTGTGCTGTGGGTAACCTTTTCCCTGACATGCCTGTACAAGGCGCTAAAAACGCTCCGTTTGCGGTTCTCCGGGCGAACATACACCGATTGAATCCACAGCACCGTTCCGTTGCGCCAATCGCTCCATTCAAAGGTGGTAAGCAGCGATCCCACCACCTGTCCGTTCACTTCGGCCACGTAATAAATGCCCTTGGAAGGATCGGCAAACACGGCGGCCACTCCTTTGATAACAGTAGGCTGATCGAGCTGAAGTTGCTCGGTTTCCAGCGCCATGGCCAGTTGAAATTCCACGATGCTTTCTGAGTCGGTTGGGTTAGCTTGCCTGATAATCACGATCGGTTTTTTTTAGTGAAAGCTCAAAAGTATAAAAAATAGCGTCCTGACTAAAATGCAAAGAAATCAATCTAAAAACGTGAGTTCGACTTAACAACATGAACACATAGGCACATAGAACACATAGAAAAACATTCGTCTATTTCGTCAAAACGAATAGGCAGTCACTCTATTCACCATTCCCTCAGGCCTTAGAATAGTGCATCTTGAAGTTTTTTCTTTCAACTGTGTCTATTTTTAAAACACATAGATAAATAGTTGGAATTATTCGATGTGCTCTATGTGTCTATGTGTTTATTTTTAGTTTCTTACACCGAACTCACGTTAAAAAGAAACGAGGCAGCCACCTTTAAGCATCAGTCTGAAACCCAAGAGCGATGTCGGTTGTGCATACATTTCATCATCTGGAATCCTTTCGCTACACTGTTCTCATACTTTGCGTGCATTAGATACCTATTAATAACCCATTGGTAACCTTTCTGTATCTGAGGTTACAAAAAGGTTACAGATGAGTTACTAATGAGTTACAAATGATGGCAAAGATTGCGAATTCGACAAGAACTGGAATCTATTTCAACCAAAAGAATTTTAAGCGTATTTGTTACTTGCATATTGGTCAACTGGAAACAAAAGATAGAAATATTCGTTACGTTTGTAAGATGATTAATTCTTTCAATTATGAATTCAGCAGAAGTGAAATTAGACTTGTTTCGTAAAATTGATAGTCTTGATAATAATGATCTTGAGAAGATTTATGCAAGACTTGTGGAGTTGCTGAATGAAGTTTCAACAGATGAACCGTTGTTGAATCCGCAGGTTAAAGCTGCTCTGGACGAAGCATTGGAAGCCAGCCAGAAAGGACAGGTGTCCTCTAATAAGGACGTAATGCAAAAAACCAGGGAGAAGTATTTCCGGGGATTGAACTGATCTGCTGACTACTGTCTGCAAGAGTATACCGGCTCAGAACCTATACATCTGTTCTTAAAATAAGTCAGCTGCTCAGTGTGACTTGAAGAGCATTCTTTATTTCAATACTTTTCTTTTTGTAGAAGATTATTGGTGCTGCGGTTAGAAACCGCAGGACCCGAAAGCGCTCTGAACATCTTTTACTTTCTTATTTCTTATTTCTTATTTTTAATTAAATATTGAACATTATCTTTTTGGATATTGGGTATTGAATATTCGATATTGGATATTTTTTTTCTCCTTCTAGAAATTCTTTATCTCGCTTACCAGCTTCTGCAGCGTATCCTTGGCATCCCCAAAGAGCAGGCGTGTCTTGGGATCAAAGAAAAGCTCGTTTTCAATGCCTGCATAGCCTTTGCCACGCCCCCGCTTCATTACAATGATGTTTTTTGAAAGGTGAGCATTGATAATAGGCATGCCCGCTATTGGGCTGCCCGGGGTATTGATGGCCGCAGGGTTTACCACATCGTTGGCCCCGATCACCATCACTACATCGGTATTGGGCATATCCGGGTTGATGCTCTCCATTTCGAACAGCTGACTGTAAGGTACATCAGCCTCGGCCAGCAGCACGTTCATGTGTCCGGGCATGCGGCCTGCCACCGGGTGAATGGCATAGCGTACATTGACTCCTTTACCGGCTAGCAATACATCCAATTCATGACAGGCATGCTGGGCCTGTGCCACGGCCAGCCCGTAACCGGGCACGATAACCACGCTCTTGGAATAGCTTAGCAAAACAGCTGCATCGCTCATGGAGATTTCCTTCATCTCTCCGCCTTCCTGTTTGCCTTCCGCATCGCCACCGGCACCAAAAGCCCCGATGATCACGTTGAGCAGCGAGCGGTTCATAGCATTGCACATCAAAATGGTAAGGATGGTGCCTGCTGCGCCAACAAGGATTCCACCCAAAATCATGGCCTGGTTGTTATAGATAAAACCAGCCATAGTGGCAGCCACGCCCGATAAACTGTTGAGCAGTGAAATCACTACCGGCATGTCGGCTCCCCCGATGGGCATTACGAATGTCACCCCGTAGATTAGTGAAATTACCAGCAGCAAATAAATTACCCAGCTAAGCTCCCCGGGGGTCTGTCCAGAAAGCATCACGTAGGCCGAGAAGGCCACCAGTACAATCAGGAACCCGATGTTCACGTATTTCATTACCGGGGAGAAGATATCGCCCACTTTGCCGTCGAGTTTCCCGTAGGCAATCATACTACCGCTGAAGGTAATGCTCCCGATGATTAGTCCCAACAGGGTGACCAAAACCAACGGGTTATTGTTCATATCAACTGCCGGGAACTCCATCAGGGCAACCAGTGCAGAGGCTGCTCCCCCTGTGGCATTGTAGAAGGATACC
>JACMKG010000335.1 GCA_014380255.1 Prolixibacteraceae bacterium
ACTTCACGTACCAGGTAGCCAATAGCCTGTATTCCTCTCTCTTTCAAATCACTGATGCCAAGCATGATTTGCTTTTCCTCTACTTTAAGGTCAGCGTTTGAACAGATATAATTAATCAGGAAAGTAGAATTTTCTATGTTCTTTACAGCAAATGATGCTTCAGGCGAAATCTGGGAAGAGAACTGTGCAATCTTAATAGACAGATCTTTCAGAGAACCCACAACGGCTGAGAATTCAACCATGTCATCCTGGGGCTGAACATCTGTAAGTGGGTTAACCCGTGCTTTTAAGTAGGGGAATTCCTGGGTGTATTCTATCACCTCGAACCTGCGCTTGCCCTGTATAATGACCGATGTGGTTCCATCGGGCATCTCCAGTATTTTAAGTACCTGTGCAATAGTCCCTATTTCATGGAGATCTGACTGCAAAGGATCTTCAATATTACCATCTTTTTGTGCAATGGCTCCTATTAACCGGTTTCCACGGTACACTTCCTGAATCAGTTGCAAAGACTTTTGCCTTCCAACAGTAATTGGCAAAACAACTCCGGGGAACATCACTGTGTTCCGTAAAGGCAAAACAGGCAAAATGTCAGGAACTTCCATATTGGCCAGCTCTGAGTCATCTCCGTCCGCTAAAATAGGTATATAGTCGCTATCATCATCCATCAAGCTGGAAACTAATATATTCTGCATAATTCTTTTATTCTGATTGCTAATAATTATAGAATTTATATGACATACTGACTGTAAACAGCCTGTATAAAATAACGGTGGTTAATTTTGCAATAGCCATGCCAAAGTTAATCAGTCTGGGGATATAACATCCCGTTGGCTTCAACCATTTACTCAAAATATAAGGAAATGACTGAAGAGCATGGTGTATGGAGGGATAAATGTTAAATGTTGAATGTTAAATGGCTAAATGTTGGATGGTTGGTTAGTAATGTACAATACTGAAAATTGCCTAATTGCCTAATTGTAAAATTGTAAAATGACTGTCTTCTCGTTAAACCCACTCGATCCCTTTTTTCAACAATTGCTGGGTCTGATCTTCAGGACTGCCCGCAATGGGTTGGTATTTATACAACCATTCCACCTCGGCAGGCAAGCTTACCAAAATGGATTCTATATTACCTTCTGATTCCAATCCAAACTTTGTTCCCCGATCATGAATAAGATTAAATTCTACATATCGACCTCTGCGAATCTTCTGCCATTTCTTTTGCTCCTGCGTATAAGGCAGATGACCGTTGTCTTTCATCAATTTACTGTAGATGATAGGGTAAACCCTTGCCAACTCAGTAGTCAGGCTTAGCATTCGTTCAAATTCATATAAATTATCTGGTTTTATCCGATCGAAGAATATTCCCCCAACACCGCGTGTCTCATGCCTGTGAGGAAGGTAGAAATAATCATCGGCCCATGTTTTCCATTCAGGATAAAAGGTGGTATTGTAACGGTCGCAGATTTCTTTGATCGTTCGATGAAACTCCCGTGCTTCTTCCAAATTAATGTAAGCAGGAGTGAGATCTATTCCACCGCCAAACCATGAAGAGCCATTGTCGAGCTTGAAATACCGCACATTCATATGAATGGTTGGCACAAACGGATTTCCGGAATGAAGGATGGAAGAAATACCGGTAGCGGCAAATGAGTTGGCTCTTTCGCCCAGCAGTTTTGCCATGTTTTCAGTAAAGCTTCCACTCACATATGAAAAATTGACACCTCCTTTTTCTATGATCGATCCATTTTGCATCACGCAGGTGACCCCCGCTCCTACTTCCTTTTCCCACAACTCAGCTTCAAATCTGCCAATTCCATCCGCCTCTTCAAGCTTTTGGCAAATGACTTGCTGAATTTCTTTATAGATGATTGCTGTCCTGTTTACAGTCTCCGTTTCAAGGATGATATTTTCATTCTCCGCCATAATTCACGTTTCACAGTATGAATAAAAAACTTTAACATACAGTTGAACGATTGAGAATAGTTTTAGTTTACAGTAATACCATGAAATTAGAATTCCTTTGACTTTGATTTTAGCCTACAAGATCACTACAACCTTGAAAACAGCATTTTTACAACTGGCAATTATTAGAAAGCTATACATGGAAATAAGTTGCCAGAAAAAGAAATAACCAGAAAGAATATTCCTGCTTCCATTTTGGAAAAGTAGAAGATAAACATGCTTACTATAATCTGATTAACAATTTTATTGTAAATTTGGTAATCGCTTCTGAATATCTTTTAGGATGAGAGAATTACCATTCAATGTCGTTATAGTTAATGGATCTTCTGAAAGGTTTGATCTTGCGCGCACTTTAGAATAAATTGTTCTTTGAAAGGATTGAAGTTCAAACTACAATTATCCCGTAAGAGTAATGTCATTAAGTGATGGTATATTTCTGTTTATTTTGGTGGAATTTGGTGATTTGGCGGCTATTTTTCTTGCCACCAAGTCTCCAAGACACCAAAAGGAGCACCAAAAATTTCGCTAACTTAATGACATGGCCCGTAAGGGAAATATAAAACTGCTTTCTGAATTTTACCTAAGAAAGGAGATGTAGTGGTACTAAAATGGGAGTATTAAAAAGATCTTACTCTATAAATACAAATGATTATAAACAAGAACTAATCACATACATTGAATGCGAATTTCATTCTATCTTTAAACCTACATTTGAAACTAATAACTGCCATTAAATAGCTAATAATTCAAGTATATGAGAGAACTAAAAAACAATCGCCGCGAGTTTCTGAGGAATTCGCTCATTGCGGCTGCCGGGATCACCATTATCCCGCGACATGTATTAGGTGGCAACGGTTTTCTTGCACCCAGTGACCAGCTCACCAAAGCCATCATTGGAGTAGGAGGAATGGGACAAGGCCATATCACATACGAAGGTACACGCTTGCTGGCCATTTGTGATGTGGATAAAAATCACCTGAACAGCACCCTGAAAAAAGTAGGCAGTGAAGTCAAAGGATATGCTGATTTCAGGGAGGTGTTACTTCGTCCCGATATTGACATTGTGCACATTGCCACCCCGCCTCACTGGCACGGAATCATGTCGGTTATGGCGGCACAGGCAGGCAAAGATGTGTGGTGTGAAAAACCCATGACCCGTACCATTGGAGAAGGCAAACGGGTAGTGGAAGCCATTAACGCCACGGGAAAAATGTTCCGCCTCAACACCTGGTTCCGTTTTAAAGATAATTTCTACGGATTGGGAACCCCCGTAAAACCTTTAAAGAAAGTAATTGACAGCGGAATTCTGGGCTGGCCGTTGAAAGTAACCATCAGCGGGGTGACCGGCTTTGACTGGAAATTCTACTGGGTAGGTAAACCCAACCTGAGCCCTCAGCCCATACCATCGGAACTGGATTACAACCTATGGCTTGGGCCTGCTCCTGAGAAACCATACAATGCCCACCGTGTTCACCAGACCTTCCGCGGCTACTGGGATTACGATGGGGGCGGTCTGGGAGATATGGGACAACATTACATCGACCCGGTTCAGTACATGCTGGGAAAAGACGATACCAGTCCCGTAAAAGTGGAAGTGGATGCCCCTCAGCAGGATTATGATGCCATTGGCACCTGGAGAAAGATCACCTATACCTATGCCGACGGCTGCCAGATTATCCTGGATGGTGAAAACAAGGATCAAAGTGCAGCATACATTGAAGGACCAAAGGGAAAAATATACAATGGCTTTAAATCAGACATTCCCAATCTAAAGTCGTTCATCGACACTTTGCCAGATCCTGAACCACAAATCGGCCTGTTCAGCGAGTCAGTAAAGACACGCAAGAAATTCGCCTTGAACGAAATAAACGGGCACCGTTCAGCCACCATTGTCAACATGGGCGTTATTGCTCTGCGATTGGGGCGCACCCTTGAATTCGATCCCCTTACCCAGACCTTTGTCAACGACGAGGAAGCCAACCGGCTGATCGATCAACCCATGCGGGGAGAATGGAAGATTTAAGGCAGTACGCAGTGTTCAGTGATCAGTGTTCAGTGACCACTGCATACTGAACTCTGAATACTGAATACTGACCACCGAATACTGATTACTAAAAAAAAACAGCAATGATAAAAATATCAACAACAATTGGATTATTTATTCTGGCCCTTTTCCTGGCATCCCCGACATATGCGCAGGACAGCCGTCGCCTGGAAACCAAGGTAGCCGATGTGCTGGCCCAGTTCCCTGCACAGAATGGGGATCATACCTCAAAACTGATGATACAAATGCTCGAAACCGGTGCTGACGGAATGGCCCAGTTCTGCGACCGGGTGGTGCCTCCCGGAACAGGGGATGATACCCAAGCCCGCATGGCTTTGGAGAGCCTGGCGCAGTATGCCAGAAGGCCCGACCAGGCCAACAGCCGCCCGGTGGTGGAAGCCGCTTTGCTCACAGCACTCGAAAAAGCCACTAACACGGAAGTAAAGGCCTATTTTATCCGCCGCCTTGCCTATTGCGGAAGTTCCCAATCGGTTGTTCAACTCGAAAAGTACTTCAATTCTGCTGAATTGTATGGCCCTGCCCTGGCCACTTTGACAAGTATCGGGCTACCCGAAGCAGGAGCGCTTATCCTGAAGAATCTTCCCGGCAAAAACGACCTGCACTTAATCGCAACGATC
>JACMKG010000336.1 GCA_014380255.1 Prolixibacteraceae bacterium
TCTGGGCAAATGCCAATGGAACCGTAAGTATAAAAAGAGCTAGCAGGACGATAAGTTTTCGCATAATTCTTTGGATTCGGCTTTAACAGAACGTATAAATCAGACTTTTATTATTATCATTATAAATCAAGTTGGGCATCCAACTCTTCAGGTTTCGGGATATCATTGAAATGGTATTTTCTTAGTATCGTTCCATTCTTTAAAACAATTAACCCGGGGTTTGAACGTACAATTGTTTTTAAGGTTATTTCATCGGTATTGAAAAAGTCAAACTGAGCCCCTGTTTCTTGCTTGAATGCTTCAAAGCTTTCAGGTGATGAGGCTGTTAGGCCAATGAAGTTATACCCTCTGCTTGTTGCTTCTTTGGCCAGTTCAGCAATTCTTTTCATCCCTTCACGATCGCTTTTTTGTAAGTTGGATGCTATGACCATAAAGGTATATTTCTCATCATACAGGAAAAAGTCTTTGATATCTTCACCATCCGGAGTTTCAATTCTAAAATCATGAATGGGTGGAGTGTATCCTTCCTGGATCACTTTTTGGTCTCCCATTTTTACAAACGCCCAGTTCAGCGTATCCTGCCATGGATAATTGGCCTCGGTAAATTCCTTTTCTTCTCCTGTTTTTGTATTTTTATAAACCAAAATATTCTCATAGATAGCCTTGGGAGCATTCTCGGGAACTTTCATGGCCTCAGGAATGTTTACACCCACTTTGTAAGGGCTAAAGTCAATGATAGGCAGGTGGTTGTATGAATAATCGACCAGGTAGAAGTAAAAAACAATGGTCATGGCTGTCAATGCAATCGACAGAATAGGCCCGTCCTTTGGGGCAAATGTTTTACGTTTTACGAATACTACAATGGCCAAAGCCAGCAGAACGATATTCTTGTAAAAGGTCTGCCAGTTGGTAATTATCAAAGCATCGCCAAAACACCCACAGTCGGTTACAGGGTTTGTTATGGCCAACACCAGGGTTAGGCCGGTGAAAAAGACCATGAATATCAATGCGAACCAGCTTGTTATCCGGAGGAAGAAATTAAAGAGCAGGGCTACTCCGATGGCAAATTCAGCCGCTGCCAGTAATACGCCCAGCATGAAAGCCAGGTCGGTTAGCCAGGGCATCTGGAAGGCAGTGAAATAATCGGTAAATTTATAAGCTGACCCCCATGGATCAATTCCTTTTACAAATCCTGAAAACACGAATGTGAGTCCAAGCAGAATACGTGCGATGTGTTTGAACATGATTAATAATTAAAATTCTATCTTAATTAACGCAAAAACAGCATAATTGATCATATCCAGGTAATTTGCTTCAATGCCTTCCGAGATCAGGGTCTTGCCCAAGTTGTCTTCAATTTGCTTGGTGCGCTTTAGTTTCATAAGAATCAGGTCGGTATAGGAGCTCATGCGCATGTTGCGCCACGCTTCATCGTAATCATGATTCTTGTCCATCATCAGCTCCTTGGCCTGGGTGAAGTAGCCGGTGTACAGTTTCAGCGTTTCATCTTCGGTCAAATCATCATTTTCTGAAGTTCCTTTTTCAAGTTGAATCAGGGCCATGATGCAGTAATTAACAATCCCGATGTATTCGGAGCGTATGCCTTCATCAATCTTACTGGTTCCTTTTTGCTCAATGCTCCTGATCCGCTGTGCTTTAATGTAAATCTGATCAGTCATCGAACTGGGGCGAAGTATACGCCATGCGATACCGTAATCTTTCATCTTCTTGGTGAAAATATCCTGACACACGGCCATCACATGATTGTACTGCTGGGAAGTCTTATCCATAATTATCATCATTTTTAGAGCCATAAAAGTATTAAATTAAAGTGTATTTTAAATTCATTTTATTTTACTTTTGTGAAACACATTAGTTTAAGAGCATAATTTCTTTCGTATGTTAATTACACCCACATCTTCCAAATTCCTGAAACGCAAGAATACAATTAGTCTCAACGGACGATTAATTGATTTGTCGAAACCCATCGTAATGGGCATTTTAAATGTGACTCCTGATTCATTTTTTGATGGAGGGAAATATAAAACGGAGATAAATATAGTTAAAAGGGCTGAAGAAATGCTGGAGCAAGGAGCTACCATCATTGATATAGGCGCTTTGTCTACCAGGCCCGGAACAGAAGGAATCTCTACCAGAGAAGAGCTCGATCGGTTGTTGCCGGCCGTTAAAGCGGTCCGCAAGGCTTTTCCAAAGGCTTTTATCTCTATCGATACATATCGCTCGTGGGTAGCATTGGAGGTGATCGAGGAGTGCGGCCCCTGCATTGTAAACGATGTTTCGGGTGGTAATTTTGACGCCCATATGTTTGAAACAGTAGGCCGGCTGGGTGTTCCTTATATCCTGATGCACATGCTGGGCACCCCGCTCATGATGCAGGAGAACCCTGAGTACGAAGATATCATCCGCGATATTTCCCTTTTCTTTACCGACAGGGTTAAGAAACTAACCAAGGCAGGGGTGAAGGATGTGATCATCGACCCGGGCTTTGGCTTTGGCAAAACCCTTGAGCACAATTACGAGCTTTTAAACAGGCTCGATTCCTTCAAGGTGTTTCAATTGCCTGTACTGGTAGGTGTGTCGCGTAAGTCGATGATCAATAAATTGCTGGGCACCAAACCTGAGCAGGCCCTCAACGGCACATCGGTGGTTAACACCCTGGCACTGATGGGAGGTTGCGAAATCCTTCGGGTACACGACGTGCGGGAAGCTGTGGAGACTATTCATATTTTTAATATGCTTCACTCAACTTCCATCTAAAATCCTGTGCAGTGTAATTCTTTTGCCCTACTTTTGATCTGAAAAAATTGCTGCTTTGAATATGACATTGTTTATTACGATACGAATTATGGATGTGGTTGATATCCTGCTGGTAGCCATTTTGATGTACCAGATGTACAGGATTATCAAGGGAACGGTTGCATTCAGCATATTCATAGGGTTCTTTCTGGTTTACGTGTTCTGGCTGCTGGTGAAAGCCATGAATATGGAGTTGCTCGGATCACTGATGGGACAATTTATCGGGGTAGGGGTACTGGCGTTGGTAGTGGTCTTCCAACAGGAAATAAGGCGCTTTTTGCTTCTGCTGGGCACCAATTACCAGATGAGCCACAGCTTCGGATTGGCACAGCTTTTCAGCCTCGATAAACCCAAGCAGGCCACCGATCAGCAGATCAAGGAAATCATCAGGGCTTGTGATAACCTGGCCCGGTCAAAAACAGGGGCTTTGATCATTATCTCCCACAAGAATGAATTAAAGGAAATCATACGATCGGGCGAAAAAATAAATGCTCGCATCTCAGATGCACTGCTTGAAACGATATTCTTTAAAAATACGCCTTTGCATGATGGAGCCGTTGTGGTGGTAGGTAACCGAATAGCTGCCGCACGCTGCATCCTTCCCATTACTGAAAGGCAGGATCTGGATCCCGGGCTAGGGCTCAGGCACCGGGCTGCTGTAGGGGTATCAGAGGTTACCGATGCCCTGGCTATCGTGGTCTCCGAAGAATTAGGAACCATCTCATTGGCCATAAGGGGCGAATTGATGCATAAAATATCACTCATCCAGCTTACCACCGAACTCGAAAAAGTAATGGTTGAAGAGGTCTGATAACTTTCAGGCCTAACCTAATTTTCGCCGGCTGCCCGCGCTTATAGTCTTTTAAAATCGTCCAGTCAACTTTCTCGGGATCAATCGTAAAACCGGTGGGGATCCTTTTAATTTAAAGGACTGATGGATTGAAGGACTGAAGGACTGTTTACCTGCCTTTGCATAAAGAATGGGCAAATTGGACACTGAAATTCTGACCACTGATCACTTTTTTTGACTCTGCGATTGCCTTCCCAACTACATACCTTTCTTTTTGTTCCGGCAATGAAATTCCATAACCCAAAACTCTATATTAACTCTATGTCAGGTCTATGCAGGGGCTAACTTAAATTTTCAAATTATAGACTAGACATAGGCCTAACATAGGCCTAACATAGAGTTTGTGGCTATAGAAGGTTATTTTTTGATGGAATCAATCAAAAGGCCTTTGCCCGATTCAACCTTTCATCTGTTTACAATTTTGAAACACACCCCGAGTTATTCGCATAGGCGATAACTTTGTGTGATTTCAGTTCGTAAGGTGCTTTAACTTTAGTAATTCGATGTTAAAGTTACACAGAGTAACACGGAGTTTGACACAGAGTTCCACAGAGTTCAACCATTGTATAGCAACTCTCTGTGAAACTCTGAGAGTCTCTGTGTAACTCTGTGAAACCAAATTGAATATCAATAATAGTGAATGGCTAAATGATAACATTATTTATTTTGGTAATCAACTGATTAAGAGTATTCAACAAAACGAAGTTAACGCCTATGCGAGTTATCCGGAGCATAGGACACATGGTTGAAAATTATTCTATGTGTTTACTTTTCATTGTTTCACCTTAATAATAAACCTAGGGCTGATAAACCACTTTATGCACTGCATTCTGCGCCTGGCCTTTTATCCGGATCAGGTATACGCCCGCATCAATGTTCAATCGGCCCAGGTCAATCATTGTGTTTCCGGTCATGGTCGATCTGTAAATTCGTAAACCTGAAAGGGTATTCACTTCAATCTCAAACTCAGCAAGTTGATCATCCACTTTGATGAATAGCTGCCCGCTGGTAGGGTTTGGATAGATGACAAGCGGGTGTTTAGCTTCATGCAGGCTGTTGTTCGTGTCGATCACACCCCGGTCATCGGCAAAGGGGGTGCCATCGTAAGTCGTGGATGCCTTCCAATAGGTGGCATCATTGGGGTTACCCGTAGGATTGCGCATAACCGTTGATAATGAAGGTCCATCACCATCGGGTTGTGTAGGCCATGGGTTGATGTCGAAATACCAAAAATTGATGACAGGGCTGCCATGGGAATTGCTTAACACCACCTGCTCTCCTGAATTGGCAAAGTTCTTGGCAAAGTTGCCTGAAGGCACCATAAAGTGACGCTCGTAGAACCATTTGGGCTTGGAAACAATGACCCAGAACTGCTTGGGGGCCAGGATATCTGTTGGCTTAAACTCGTATTCGATACCGGAGGTGAACTTTAGTCCGGCCAGGCTGATTGGTTTATCACCCGTATTTTTAAGTTCGATGAATTCAAACGAAGTTCCGGGTACAATTTCCGTACCTGCTATCGAGTCGGTTGGATGAAAATGCAATTCAGTAACCTTCAGATTTTCATAGTTCTCGTTGGGGTCTATCAGCTTTACCGAAGCCAGTGCACTCCACTGATCTCCGTTTTTCACCCTCGCCTTGATGATGGCTGTGCCTTGCAGAGAGATGGTTCCACCTGAGGGAATTTCTTTTGCTGAAAGGTTGATTTCACCTCCAATGGAGCGGGGGTCTGTTCCGTCAAGTGTATAGTATATTTGCCCGACAGGACTGGTAATCGATTTGTGATAATGGCCTGATACGCTGTATACTTCCTGATCAAGTATGATATTGTCCCTGGTAAAAGCCGGAGGGTTAAATGAAGCCAGCAGATTGGCCGCCTTCATTTGATCGATCACAATATCCGTTCGATATGGGAAATAACGGTTGTAAATATCATTGATTTCAGTGTTCCAGTTTGCTTTTGTATAGGGAGGTTCACTATGGGCATCACCCCAACGGGCAGACTCGGCAATTATGGCCAGTTCGATCTCCTTGGCTCTTTTTTCAAACCTTTCACGTACGGCAGGAGGGGTAAAAACACCTTTGTTGAAAAAGTTCCTGTAAGCCCTGTCAGCATAACGTTGCCTGTATTCAGCATTGAACGATAGTTTATGATGGATCCACTGGGGTTGAAACTTGGTTGAATTTAACATGGCAAGGCCCGTGGGCTGAACCCTGTTTTCCTGGATACCGATTCCCGGCCCTTGCCGTTCAATCATTAACGTGTGTTCAGCATCGTAGGAGAAGAAAATGAAGCCGCTTGAGCGGTCATCACGCCTGTCGAGGGTATAGAAATTGTTGGGCCCTTCATTTTTCATAAAAGCTGAAACCGGGGAATCAAAATTTCCGGTATAGAAGATAAGCTGCACGTAGTCAATCAGGTTGTCAATATCGACCAGTACTTCTCCTCCTTTTTTGGGATTTCCGTACTGATCTTTCCCTTCCAGGGCAAAATAATCTTCGTTGCTTTCATAGCCTTTTTCAGTCAGCTGATAGATTTTCATCCATTTATCCAGGTTACCATCCGTGGCTTCAACCATTCCCCGTTGGGCGTCTACTTTTATCACATCGTAATCTTCTTTCGACCCGCCCAGGTAGTCGGCGGCATAGCGGGCCTCTGAACGTTCCTGAGTTTGAAACAATCCCCAGTACATGCCGTTCAGGTAAAGATGATAGTACCGGCTGCGGGTGTAAGGTCTTCCCATATCGCGTTGCGTATCACGCGAAAACACTTCGCGCACGGCCGTATGCCTTTCCTGGTCGTCTTCAGGGTGCGACCAAGCGTAGTTTTGTTCACAGCGTAAATCGATCTTGTCAAATTCATTCACCCCTTCTTCACCGAACAGGGGGAAGTTTAGTTTGGGTGCGCCATATTCCTGTCTGAAGAAAAGACGAAAAGCATGTTTGGGGAAATGACTGTTCCGGCTGTAGCCTCCACGGATGCGAAGACCGGCATTGATATTGAATCCCGGCTTGCCCGATGGATCGATTAATTCGACCGAGCAGAAGCGTTCATAGCCTTCCCCGTGTTCCAAAGCATTTACATAGATCCCGGTACCGGGGTCAAAAAGATCGCTTAATTCAGTCACTACCGATATGGAAGGAATATCAGTCATGGCCCTGTTCATGGATCCGCTATATTCACCGCTCAGGGTAATGTCAGGATCCATCTCCAGGTCGATTACCTGTTCGTTGACAGGCCCTGAAGGCCACTCTCCCCCGGGATAGCTCTGGCTCATTACCCGGTCCAGAAAGATATAGGTTTGTGTAAGAGGGAAGGAAGGGGCTAAATCACCTTTTTTCAGCGATGCACGCACGATATAAGCAGGTGTTAGAGGCCTGCCTGCCGCTTGTGCCGGATCAATGGTAAGGGTTGCAGAGGTGCCCCCATTGACCGCCGTTGGGGAGATCTGCGGGTTTGATCCGTCGGTGGTATAAACAAGGGTGTAGGACGGGTCTGGAACATCGAGTTTTAGGCTGAAAGGATTGGTGTAGAATCCGTTGGGCCGGCTGAAAACCGCCTTCAGGGTATCTGAAGTCTGAGGATCGCGCACTTCCGCCTGGATGGCAAAATTTATATAAAAGTCGGAGCTCTCGGGTGCACTGTTAAAAGCCTGAATGGCAATCAGGTTTTCTCCTTCCCTGAGCTCGATATCATGTGCAGGAAGCCTGTAAGTTTTGGCGATTTGGAATTCTCCCTGGTCTGTGGCTACACTATTGTAAGTCTTATCTGCAGGGGCATTCACTGCAAACACACTCTCACCGTTGATCCACACGGCAAAGCCATCGTCAAAATTGACCCTGAAGATTACATCTTTGAGCGAAGTAATATTTTGGGCAGTGAAAGTGGATATCAGGTACAGGGTTGAATAATTGTTTTGCATGTCGCCCAGCAAGGTTCCCCCGCTACCATTGCCATAACGGAAAGGCATATTGCCTGAGGCCCATCCTGAAGAATTATAACTATCGGTCATCCAGTTGTCGGGCAAATTAGCGGCATCCATGCCTTTAAGATATTTATAGGATGACGAAGGGCTGATGTTAATCTGGGCGCTGGCTCCTAAGGCCATAATCCCAATTAATAAGGTGGAAAGGTAAATTCTGATATTCATGAACATTGAATGTTTTCTTATTTGGAATAATTAAATTTACGGAAATAAGTTTTAAATTCCACTATTCAACCTACCTAACATTCGTTCGACTAACCATGTATTTCCTTCTTTGATGTATTAATTTTCTACCTTTGCCGAAAATTTTGTCGAAGTACATAACAATGGAAAACCGGATTTGTAAGCTTTTTGGGATAAAATATCCAGTTATTCAGGCTGGAATGGTATGGTGCAGTGGCTGGAGGCTGGCCTCAGCAGTGAGTAATCATGGAGGGTTAGGCTTATTGGGTGCAGGTTCCATGCATCCCGAGGTTCTTCGTGAACACATTCAGAAAACCAAACTGGCCACTAATCAGCCTTTTGGGGTAAATGTCCCCTTATTTTATCCTGAGTTGGAAGCTATCATGACTATTATCGTGGAGGAAAAAGTGCCCATTGTATTTACCTCGGCTGGAAGTCCAAAGAAATATACTTCATGGTTAAAAGAACGCGGCATCACGGTAGCCCATGTGATTGCAAGCTCTTCCTTTGCCCTTAAATGTGAAGAAGCAGGAGTGGATGCTATCGTGGCTGAAGGTTTTGAGGCCGGCGGCCATAATGGGCGCGAGGAAACCACTACCATGACTTTAATCCCTTCGGTGCGAAAAGTAAGTTCTCTGCCTTTGCTGGCAGCCGGGGGAATCGCTACCGGTGAGGCGATGTTTGCAGCCATGGCCCTGGGCGCCGATGGGGTGCAGATAGGATCCAGGTTTGCCGTCTCCGAGGAATCATCTGCTCACCTTGATTTTAAGAAGCTGGTGACACAATTAAACGAAGGTGATACACAATTATCACTTAAGAAAGTAGCGCCCGTCAGGCTCATTAAAAACGATTTTTTCAATTCAGTAAACAAGCTTGAGTTGGAAGGTGCTGATGGAGCAGACTTACGCGCTTTGCTTGGTCGTGGACGTGCTAAAAAGGGTATGTTTGAAGGCGATCTGTCAGAAGGCGAACTGGAAATAGGGCAGGTATCATCCATTATCAACGAGATTTTGCCTGTCCAGGTTATTATGGAGAACCTGGTTCAGGAATACCGGCAAACAAAGATACGCATGGAAAGCTTTGTCATTTGATAATTGTTTAGCTTCAGTGGGAAGGTGTTGCCATTAAAGAGTGGCAAAAAGAGCCTTCAGTGAGGCAAAAGGTTGATTAGTGAATAAAATTACGCTTGTTTTTTGCCGAATTAAGATCTTAATGGCAACGTTTGCGTTATAGTAATTGGTTATTAAAAATGAAATTTGATAGATCTATATGATATATTTTGAACGTACAAAATTAGCAAATGGCTTAACGGTTATTGTCCATCGGGATAAAACAACTCCCATGGTAGCAATAGATATTTGCTACAATGTTGGTTCACGGGACGAGGATCCTGATCGGACAGGATTCGCTCATTTATTTGAACATCTCATGTTTGGCGGTTCCAAAAACATCCCTGTTTACGATGAGCCCTTACAGAGAGCGGGAGGTGATAACAACGCGTTTACCTCTAACGACCTGACAAACTATTACCTTACCCTTCCCAAGAATAATATTGAAACAGGTTTCTGGCTTGAATCAGACCGGATGTTGGAACTGGCTTTCTCGGAGTCAAGCCTCGAAGTGCAGCGCAACGTGGTCATTGAGGAATTCAAGCAGCGTTATCTGAACCAGCCTTATGGGGATGTGTGGCCTTTGATCAGGCAGATGGCCTACAAGGTTCATTCCTACCAATGGCCTACTATCGGGCGCGAGGTAAGCCATATTGAAAAGGCGGATATGCAGCAGGTGAAAGATTTTTTTTATAAGCATTACGCACCCGATAACGCGGTGCTCGTAGTTGCCGGCGATGTGGATTTCGATCAGGTGGTAAGCCTTGCCGATAAATGGTTCGGCCCTATTCCAAACAGATCGGTCAAAAAGAGGAACCTGCCCATTGAACCGCTTCAGACCGAAATGCGTGTACAGACTGTTGAACGCAATGTACCCAACAATACGCTTTACCTGGCCTATCACATGCCCGATCACCTGGATCAACGGTATTATGCCACTGACCTGATGTCCGATATCCTTTCAAGCGGAAACTCATCGCGCATGTATGTGAACCTTGTTCAGAAAGAAAAGCTGTTTACCGAATTGGATGCTTACCTGTCGGGTGATTTTGAACCCGGGTTATTTGTTGTTTCAGGCAAGCCAAGCGACGGTGTCTCCATTGACCAGGCCCATAAAGCAATCGGTAGGGAACTGGATCGCATGAAACAGGAAAGAGTTTCCGAGTATGAACTGGAAAAGGTTAAAAACAAAGTGGAGGCCAACATCGAGTACAGCGAGATGAACTATCTCACCAAAGCAATGAACCTGGCTACCAATGAGATCATGCAGGATGCCAGCCTTATTAACTCTCAGGTTGAATTGTACCGGTCGGTAACTACTTCACAGATACAGGAAGTATCGCAACAGATTTTTTGTGCTGATAATTGTTCCGTTTTAAATTACATTGCTAAAAAGTAAATCTATGGTCAACCGTACCGAGCAACCCAAAGTCAATCCCATTGAACAAATCGATATCATCCAGGCTCAAAAGCATGTACTCTCCAACGGAATTCCTGTTTATTATGTGAATGCCGGTTCGCAGGATGTCGTAAAGGTTGATTTTGTCTTTGAAGCCGGAACCTGGTTTCAGCCCTTTAACATGGTCTCAAGCATCAGCAATTCCATGCTCGAAGAAGGAAGTGTGGCCTATACGGCCGCAGAAATTGCCGAGCGGTTTGATTTCTATGGCGCTTATCTCCAGCTGATGGTCGATCAAAGCTATGGCTATGTCAATATTGTCAGCCTTGGGAAACACCTGTCTTCGATCCTGGAATTAACCGAAGACATTATCAAGCATCCTGTTTTCCCGCAGTATGAACTGGAAGTGATGATCGATAAAAGCAAGCAGAAATTTCTGCTTGAGAATGAAAAAGTGCGTACCCTGTGTCAGAAGAAGTTTACCCAGGTATTGTTTGGCAACGCACATCCGTATGCCATCAAGAATAAACTGGAGGATTTCACTCACATCAACCGGGATGTACTTGTCGAGTTCTACAGGTCTTATTATCATTCGGATAATTGCCGCATACTTCTGGCAGGCAAGGTGGATGAAGCGGTTCTGGAGATGCTGGAGGCCCGTTTTGGAGGCAACGACTGGTCAGGAAGCCCGATCAGGAAACTGAATTTTCCCATCAATCCAAATCCACATAAACATCACTTTGTCGAAAAGCCCGATGGACTTCAATCGGCTTTAAGGGTTGGGAAGTTCTGGATCGATAAAAAGCATCCCGATTTTCATGCCCTTTCGATCCTGGTAACCATCCTGGGCGGTTATTTCGGCTCCAGGCTGATGACCAATATCCGGGAAGAAAAAGGATATACCTATGGCATCGGCAGCTTTGTCTTGCCTCTCAAACATGCCAGCTATCTGATCATATCAACTGAAGTGGGCAATGAATACGTGGAGCCTACCATCAAGGAGATTGCCTATGAGATGAACAGGCTGCAAACAGAGCTTGTTCCAGAGGATGAGCTGGAAACCGTTAAGAGTTACCTGTTGGGTGAGTTCCTGCGCGATTTCGATGGCCCCTTTGCCCTTGCCGGAAGCTTTAAAGCCATCAA
>JACMKG010000337.1 GCA_014380255.1 Prolixibacteraceae bacterium
AAACACAAAATGGAATTATCCACCGGGCAACGAGAAGAGTTACTCAACACATTAAAGATGCGTTTTGAGCAAAACATGAATCGTCATGAAGGCATTGCATGGATTGAAGTGCAGGCAAAACTGGAACACATGTCTCCAGGAGAGAAACTGTGGTCACTTAATGAAATGGAAGCAACCGGAGGTGAACCCGATGTGGTTGGGTATGAAAAAGAGACTGGCGAGTATATCTTTTACGATTGTTCGCCAGAGAGTCCAGAGGGACGCAGAAGTGTTTGTTATGACCGTGAAGGGCTGGAATCCAGGAAAGAACACAAACCTGCAAACAATGCTTTGGATATGGCATCGGCAATGGGCATTGAATTACTAACCGAAGAACAGTACCGACAATTGCAGCAACTGGGGAATTTCGATACCAAAACATCCAGCTGGATAAAAACACCTTCCGATATCAGGAAACTTGGCGGTGCTCTTTTTGCTGATTTTCGCTACGGCCATGTTTTCGTGTATCACAACGGTGCTGAATCATACTATGCTGCCAGGGCCTTTCGCGGCTTGTTAAGGGTCTGAATTTTACACTCACCGCTACATCTGAATCAGGCAACCGATTATAAATAAAAAGAGCCGATCCTTTGTGGGAGCAGCTCTTTCATTGGTAAAAGGTGAATGTCTTGTTAAAAGGAAATGTCCTTTTGTTTTTTATTCCCATTGCTAATAAGATTAAACAAGTTATTTACTTTTTCTTTCTTCCTGCAAAGCCACTTGTTTGGTGGCATACTTTTCAATCTCAGTGTCAGAACCTGATGCGGTATAAGATTCTGCTTCCTGGAAGAAGTTCTCATCGATCATCCATGATTCGATTTCAAGAGCTTTTTCAACTTCCACAACTTCAGCTTTTGTTAGTGTACTCTCAGTAAAGAGTTCATTTTCCAGCATCCATGATTCGATGGTTAAACTTTCTTCTACTTCAGCTACAGTATAAGCACTGATTTCAATGTTTCCAGCAGTTGCGTTGATGTTTGTAAAACCCATAATTCCCAATGCAACGATTCCAATAAATGTTCTAGTTTTTGTTTTCATGATTCTCATCTTTTAATTGTTTCTCCCGAGTTCCCCGGATTAATTTCTGTATTATTTTGATCTCACTATTAAGACAGCAGAAAGGACCAAAAGTTACAGGCTGTTTAGTTAAATAAAAGATAAAACTCTCTTAAATAAATCTTAATGGATTTACAGTTTTTGGCTGAATGTTAAGAATGGCAAGGGAAACAGCCTCTCATAGCCTTGAGGAAGCTCCTGAAAAAGGCCAAATACACAGGATCCGCTACCTGACATGGAAGCATAGGTTGCCCCCAGATCATAAAGCTGATTCTTAAGTTCTCCAATTTCAGGATAAGCCTGGAACACTGATGATTCAAATTGATTTGCAATAGAGTCCCTCCATTCAGCAACCGGTTGCTGAATCAATATTTTTAATGAATTACGAGGTTTGGCCGGTACAATCCACTGGAAGGCTTTGGCTGTGGGAACAGCAACCGGTGGCTTAACAATCAATATGAACCAATTGTTAAGTGATAGCTGAACAGGTTCCATTATTTCACCTCTACCCGAGGCAAATACCGGAGAATTGCGAATAAAAAATGCGCAATCACTTCCCAACATCGCTGCATAGGACTCCAACACAGCTTGCGAAAGATTTAATGCAAAATGCCTGTTGAGCATCGAGAGCATAAATGCTCCATCAGAAGAACCTCCGCCCAGCCCGGCTCCAAAAGGGATTTCTTTGTGAAGATGAATTTTCAGCGCAGGTAAACTGTAATCCTTTTGAAGCAACCGGTAAGCTTTCATTACCAGGTTTGATTCGGCGTCTCCTGAAATTACCATCCCGCTGCTGGAAAACATGACTTCCTCCGAGCTCACAAATTCCAGCGCATCACTCCATCCTACAGGGAAAAATACGGTTTCAAGGTTATGGAAACCATCCGTACGCTTTTCGGTAATACTTAAACCGATATTTATTTTGGCATTGGGAAATCCTATCATAATGCAAATGTAAAAATTTACTTTCTTCCATACACCTTTGGGAAGGATTAATCTAATGTTATCAATTCTTAGTATTTACTTTCTATGAATAATAAAATGATACATTTTCGGATACATTTGTTAGGATTTTAAACCATATGCAGGAGACAGATTATAGACAGCAAGGAGAAAAATCAAAAAACTAACTAAAACATTTTCATCAAATGGATAATACAAATCGTAAGGATGCATTAAAAACGGATGCATTAAATTATCACAAAGAAGGCAAGCCGGGCAAAATACAGGTGGTGCCCACCAAACCATACAGTACTCAACGCGACTTATCTTTGGCTTACTCGCCCGGAGTGGCCTTTCCTTGCCTTGAAATCGAAAAAGATCAGCAATTGGCATACGATTACACCTCCAAGGGAAACTTGGTGGCTGTGATTTCAAACGGAACAGCTGTGCTTGGATTAGGCGATATTGGCGCACTGGCAGGAAAACCGGTTATGGAAGGCAAAGGTTTATTATTTAAGATCTTTGCTGACATTGATGTGTTCGACATCGAGGTGGATGAGAAAGATCCGGATAAATTTATTGAAGTGGTGAAAGCCATTGCCTGTACTTTCGGAGGTATAAACCTGGAAGATATCAAAGCACCTGAATGTTTTGAAATAGAAGAAAAGCTGAAAGAAGCCCTTGATATCCCGATTATGCATGACGACCAGCACGGGACAGCCATCATTTCAGGAGCTGCCCTGCTTAATGCACTTGAACTGGTAGATAAGAAAATTGAAGATATCAAAATTGTAGTCAATGGAGCAGGCGCATCTGCCTCTGCCTGTTCTAATCTGTACATTCGGCTAGGTGCCAATCCAAAGAACCTGGTAATGGTTGACAGCAAGGGTGTTATTTCAGTTCGCCGCACAGACCTGAACAGCCGTAAAAAGCCTTTCGCCACAGAGCTTCCCTGCAATACCCTGGAAGAAGCTGTAGCAGGAGCTGATGTATTTCTTGGCCTGTCGGTTGAAGGAGTTTTATCCCAGGATATGGTGCGTTCAATGGCTGAAAATCCTATTGTGTTTGCGCTAGCTAATCC
>JACMKG010000338.1 GCA_014380255.1 Prolixibacteraceae bacterium
ATAGAACCCGAAAGAAATGAACTGACAAGCAGGATTCTGTAATCAGAACCAACCATCATGCGCATCAGGTGGGGGATAATCAAACCAACGAATCCAATCACACCTGCCACAGCCACGCTAACGCCTGCCAACAGTGATGCAAGTAAAAACAAGAGCTTAACGATGGTATCGGTATTTATTCCCAGATGTTTGGCTTTTTCTTCTCCAAGGCGCAGTGCATTGAGTGGCTGGACAAAGAAGTAGGACCCAACGAGCGAAGCCATCGCCAAAATAAATGTTAGATAAATAAGCGACATATCGGGTTCGTCAAGTGATCCCATGATCCAGAAAACGATGCCGTGTAAGTTCTCGGAATTGGTTGTCGACATCAGTAGCATCATCGATGAGGAGGCAATAAAACTGATCATCACGCCGGTGAGTAACATGCTTTGAATGTTGATGCGGCCACTGCGGGCGCTAAGGATGTATACGAGGAATATTATAAGAGAAGCGCCTGTAAATCCTGCCAATGGAAGGATAAACGAACCTATGAGCTGATGTATCCCGAAAACAATTACGAAGGCTACACCCAGCGAAGCACCTCCTGAAATACCTAACGTATACGGTTCTACCAGCGGATTGCGGTAAACACCCTGTAAAAGTAATCCTGAAAGACTGAGGGCTCCTCCCACAGCAATGCCCAACAGTACTCGTGGAAACCGTATCTGGCTTATAATAGTATGTTCCATGCTATCACTTCCCTGCAGAAGGATTTGAAACAGATCAGCAAGGCCCAGTTTCACTTCACCCACAGAAAGTGAAAGGAGGACGGATGCAATGAGCAGAATTAACAATCCGGCCAGGTAAAATATCCAACGAAGGTATTTTTTCTGCATGTCGATTTCGACTTTGGTTTTTTATAATAGGTTCAAAAATAATCATTTCAGCTCCTTTTATCCGTCTATCAATTAGTACTCTATTCCTTGCAGACTATGAATTTTATACTTTTTGATCAGAAACCGGGATGGTTTCATCATCGGCCATCGGTTCATTCTCTTTCATTTGAAGAATATCGTAAATATAATCGAGGTTGCAACTGCCACGAATAAGAGTTGCCAGTTTGTCGTATTGTTGATTTTTAAAATTCGGATAGTTAAACTCTTGAAGAGTGGTCTCTTTTCCGCAGGAATTAAGGACCGACCTGATGACAGGCAGGTTGTCGAAAATGCCGTGGAGATAGGTACCCCAGGTTTTTTCATTCAGGAAACAACCATCAGGCGATCCATCAGAAAGAAGAGTCAGTGGTTGTGCACCGAGCAATTTAGTCTGGCCCATGTGTATTTCGTATCCTTTGCAGATTTCCTTTTCATTCAAAAAATCGAAAGTACGTTGAACAGTCTTTTTTTCAGAGGTAAGGGTCGTTATTACGGGGAGAATTGCAAGACCTGGCATAGAGGGGATATCACTCTCTATATGTTCGGGATCATGAATCTCGCGACCCATCATCTGGTAGCCACCACAAATTCCGTAGA
>JACMKG010000339.1 GCA_014380255.1 Prolixibacteraceae bacterium
CAGGCGAATTCCTGATTACCACCATGACCAACGGGCTGGTGCATTGCATGGAAGCGGCTACAGGTAACATTCTTTGGAAGGAAAATTTGGGCAAGCAGTATCCATCCGCTGTATTGGCAGGTGGATTGGTTTACATGCCCAATGATGCCGGAGTGATCACGGTCATTAAGCCGGGGCCTGTATATGAGAATATAGCTAAGAACAGTATTGGAGAAAGCATGTTTGCCTCACCGGCCATCAGCAACGGGAAGATTTATCTGAGAGGCAAGAAACATTTATTTTGCATCGGGAAGGATTAAACAATAACCACATAGACACATAGAACACATAGAAAATATAATTATTTCTGTTCCTCTATGTGCCCTATGTGTCTATGTGGTTAATAGATATTATTCAAACAATACGGAATACGGTCGCTGTATTTCCCTTTTAAAATCCTCTATGCCGAATACACGGCTCTTGCGGATGGTTTCCCTGCCTTCAAAGAATACAAGCACGGTAGGGGCAGCAAATATGTGGTTTTGGGCAGCCAACGCAGGCTGATGATCTGATTGGATATAAACGGTTTTCATTTGAGGGAAGTTCTCCCTCACTAATTTTTCCACTTTAGGTTTCAGTACCGCACACACCGAACAGGCATCAGTAGAAAAATAGGCCAGAACAGCTTTATTTTCCGCTAATGCGCTTTGGAATTCATCCATAGAATGAATGGTTTCCATCAATTGTACTGCCCTGTCGCCAGTAAAACCAGGGTGCAGGCTATTTCAGGATAAATACCCGCATCCTTTAGCTGGGAAATAAAAGCAGGATTTTCAGTGCCAGGATTAAAGATTACGCGCCTTGGTTTTAAACCGATGATGTAAGCGTAGTATTCAGGTTGATTCTGAGGTCCTATATACAGAGTTACCGAATCAATATCTTCAAACTGTTTTTTTTCGGTATGAAAAGAAATGCCCTGCACGGAACCTTTTTTCAATCCCAAGGCTACCACCTCTTCATTATTGGCAAGAAGGGCCCTGATGGCCTTGTTGGAATACCGTTCGGGGTTTTCTGAAGCCCCGATTACAAGAGTCTTTTTCATATGATTATACTTAAAACAAAGATCAATAAATCAAATTACTATTAGACAATTTAAACGATTTACAATTTACTATTTAATGCTTTGAATTGCATTGTTACCATTTCAACCATTAACCATTCAACCATCTAACGATTCAACCGCATAAAAACTATTTCTTCTATGTGGCCGATGTGTCTATGTGTTTCTTAGCTCATTTTCTCCAGCAATACCACCGCATGGACCGAGATGCCTTCTTCCCTGCCTTCAAAGCCCAGTTCTTCAGTAGTGGTGGCTTTGATGGAAACATCGCCCACACTGATACCCAGAATATCGGCAATGGTTTCTTCCATTTCCGGGATAAAGGGTTTAAGTTTAGGTTTTTGAGCTGCCACTGTCACATCGAGGTTACCCACCCGGTAGCTTTTGGAGGCAATTAGGGCATTGGTTTTGGCCAGCAGAACCTTGCTGTCGATGTTTTTAAACTCAGAAGATGTATCTGGGAAGTGACGCCCAATATCTCCCATTTTTGCTGCCCCCAACATGGCATCGCACAAGGCATGAATCAGTACATCACCATCAGAATGAGCCACTGTTCCTTTGCTGTGAGGAATGAGAACACCGCCCAGCCATAAGGTTTCGCCTTCAGCTAAGCGGTGTACATCAAATCCGTATCCTATCCGGAAATTCATTAATAAAGTTGTTATTTAATCGTTGATATTAACTGCATTTTTTTGACATCCATTAGCCAAACCACTGAGTTGCACCATACTGTGTCTGATCGTCAGAATTTTGGTTCGTATTAAAGGGACTTAAGTTTTTTTCTATTTCTTCAAGCATCTTTATTTCACCCATTAATTCGTCCAATGAAAACTTATCAGGAAGTCGGGTGATCGTTTGTAATACTTTCATCTTCGTCAACATACCTTTTCATTTTAAAGATTCACACACAATGACTTCTCTATCGGTAACCGTCCTTCCGGCTAATGATTTAGCTACTTATTTACGCTGTTTATTAAAGGCCTCGAAATCAAACGAAAGCGTAAACCGCAGGGTATTAGCCAGTGGATTATTTTGAGCTACAGGCAATAAATACGAGAAATCAAGAGCAAAAACATTCATTTTCAGGCCAGCACCTGCTGTAAAGAACTTTCTGTTTCCTTTACTTGCATCTTCGTGAAAATAACCCGCGCGCAGAGCAAACTGATTGTTATACCAATATTCGGCACCCACCGATAGGTTTATTTCTTTTAATTCTTCAGACATACCTCCCGGGGCATCTGTAAAAGAAGAGAATATACCGGCAACAACAGATTTATCGGAACTTGCTCCATTGAAAATATCTACATCCGCTGTATCAGGAGTAGGTACAAGGAGCTTATTGGCATCAATGGCAATGGTTAAGGTATTATACTTATCCATTTCGGTTGTATACGCGACCCCAAGTTTTAAGTTTGTAGGGATAAAGTCTTTGGTTTCCCCGTCAGTATAGGATATTTTGGCTCCGACATTTTGGATGTTAATACCTGCAGCAATGTTTGAGACCTTACGGTTCACCCTGATTTCATTTTGGTAATAGAAACCAATATCTGCTGCATAGGAGTTTCCAGCATGACTTTCCACTCCATTTACCGTTTGTCCTGCGGTAAGGTCTGACCGTATATATCGAAAGGCAATGGCTCCTGAAAACTTCTCAGAAAGCAGTCGGGTATAACCCACATCAAAAGCAAATTCATTGGGACTTTGATTGCCCATTTCTTCACCCACTTCACTCATAAAGGTAATATCACCAAGGGCAAAATAGCGCAATGATGCACTCAATGTCTGCTGGTCATCCAAGCGTTTGTAACCTGCAAGATATGCCAGATTAATATCATCGACAAGGTTACGTAACCAAGGCGTATAGGACAAAGAGACTCCCATATCACTTTTTATAAAAGCATATTTTGCAGGATTCCAATGTTGCGAATTAACATCAGGGGTCGTGGCCGCTCCTGCATCCCCCATAGCTCCTGCACGCGAATCAGGTCCAATTGTTAGAAATGGCACACCGGTCGTAATGGTATTAGCACCGGTCGTTGATGCTTTTTCCTGGGCATTTGCTTGCTGTATGTGTATTCCACATAAAAGAATTACAGCCACTAGTAATTTTACCTTCTTCATATTTGGGTAGAAAATTTATAATTTGTAAATATAAGGCATTGCTAAAAGAGTTTTATCATTCAACAACTTTAAAAAGCTAAACGGACGTTAATATCAATTAGTATTAAAAAACTATTATTTCATTCCTAATATTTATCGGTACATATAAACCAGCCTACCTGATCCTGTGGTCGTTTTCTCTTTGGTAGTAGCCGTTATTCTGTATAGATAAACGCCAGCCAGCATTTTTACCGATCGTGCGGCCGGATTCCATTCCAGAGGCTGAGTAGTCATTCCACTGGAAACGACTCTTGTCTGAAGTATATCTACGCGTGTTCCCGAGGGCTGAAATACCTCCAGGGTCACATCGAATGATTCATCAGGCTGGTTATGAGTAAAGATAAAGTTGGTCCGTTCATTCATCGGATTCGGATAACATTCCACATGTTCGATCCTGAAATCGTCTTTTACCACAAACGTGATTTCCTTTTCAGAAGAATTATTCATTACATCCCATACCTTTACTTTAAGGGTATGTTTTCCTTCCGATAAATTCGATAAAGGAAAAACAACGGAACCTTCCGTATGTTTATCCATACTGGTTTGAAAATAATCATTTAACACCATTATATTGGAGTTATCCCCATCCAGGACAGCCGTGATATCATGTCCGATTCCTATGCCGGCGGTATTGATCCCCGTATTATCCATTATTTTGGCAATCAGGACAGAGCTTGCACTAACCCTATCACCTTCTTTAAAAGATTCGGAATTCATAAACAGTTCGATCGTTGGTCCCTGCTCATCAGCAATGACATTATTGGAAGCTCCGCCAATATAAAAGCCGTTGAAGTAACCCTGCGCATCCTGAGTTTGATTGTAGGCGTAATAAAGAATCTTGCCCTTGTCAATTTTATAGGCGATGTCTTTGGGAACAAAAAAAGAAAATTCAAAGTCCCCATTTTTCACGCTTGCCAGACCCCGATAGATGATGTTATTCTGAATGTTATACTCCATGGGAATCTGCCCTGGGTTTCCAAGGGTTTTAGCCTCGATCATCTTATCATAGATGGTCGGTATGATCTCTCCGTTGAACGTGTTTAGTTTGTTTCCCTGGCTGTCGGCTACAAAACCCTTAACCTTTACAACCGATAATGTTTTAAGTGTATCGGTTTGCGTAAAGGCATCCTTGTCATTGATATGAGTCGTAACCACTTGGTTTGATGGATGCGCCAGGCGCAGGGCCGGGTCGGCAAGAAGAGTAAAATTCAACTGATTGTTACCTGTATTGGCAGCAGCTTTGGCCAGGCGCATGACATCGCCCAGGCGCAAATTCTTGCCTTGATCATCTTTCTCAAAGATATAATCAAAAAAGGCCTGATTCAAAATACTGTTGCCATCCGAATAAACCAACCGGGTCGTTGAGAAAAGACCAATTCCCCCGCCCACAGGGTTGAAAAGAATGTGTTCACCGGCTGACTTCTCATTGGAATCAAACCGGCTGTATTCGCAGGTAGCGGTCACAAAAATGGGCAGCCGATTGATGTTTGACCAGGAATCTATTACCCCGATATCCAGCACATTTTCATCAGCCATGCTTCTTTCATTGGCATGACCGGTATAATTCATGATTAGGGTTCCACGTTTAACCTGATCGATGATTTCGGCCGTAACATCGGGGTATTTACCTCCCCCGGCAGAAGTGATCTTCTTAAAGGCATCGAAGTAAATTTTCTCGGTATAGAACCCGGGGTATCGGATGTTTAGAAGATTCGCCAGTTCTTCCGCCTGGCTCTGATGAAGGTTGTAATCTCCGTCATCAGCAATGAAAGTCACATTGTTGCGCCAAATGCCCATGGCTTTTGGATCCTGATAACTTCTAATCTTTTTCACCACAGTCTGTGCATCAGCCTGGTTACTGGCAGGAATTCTCCCAATACCCAGATCAATGATTCCTGAGTAACCCCCTTCATTTTCATCAAGCATGACAAAAAAGTCGTCTGTTACAAACGATCCTGTCTCTGAAAGCGAATTTTCGGACTGGAAAGTTGGAAGCAGATTAAGATTTTCGCCAAGAATATTGCGGTTATCATACGATCCATC
>JACMKG010000049.1 GCA_014380255.1 Prolixibacteraceae bacterium
TACGTTCTCAAATGGGTTAATTGCCTGTTGTATCTTCATGGGAATCGGAGTACTGCTGGATGTGGGTTACATGCTTCGTCGCCCGTTCTTAAGTATCTTTCTTGCCCTGTTTGCCGAACTTGGAACTTTTTTAGTAGTTCCCATTGCCTCATCCATGGGTATGAGCCTGCGCGACAGCGCTTCCATAGCAATGGTTGGCGGAGCTGACGGACCGATGGTTTTGTTTACCTCCATGATACTTTCAAAAGATTTGTTTGTCCCTATTACAATTGTGGCCTACTTGTATTTAGGCTTTACGTATGGCGGATATCCATATCTTATAAAGCTGCTTGTTCCTAAGCATATCAGGGGAATTCAGCCTCCCAAGCCCAAAAAGGTTAACCCTATCAGCGCTGAGCAAAAACTGCTCTTCGCGGTAGTCATGTGCGTCATATTATGCCTCTTATTCCCCGTTGCAGCTCCGCTTTTCTTTTCCCTGTTCCTTGGAGTGGCCGTTAGGGAAGCGGATATTAAACCGGTGGTTGATTTCATCAAAGGCCCCTTGCTTTATGGTTCTACCTTTTTCCTTGGACTATTGCTCGGTATTCTCTGTGAAGCCCATCTGATCCTGAATCCTAAGATTCTGCCATTGCTGCTATTGGGTATCCTTGCCCTCTTGCTCTCAGGAATTGGTGGGTTACTTGGTGGATACATCGTTTACTGGTGGACGGGTGGTAAATTTAATCCTGTAATTGGTATAGCAGGAGTAAGCTGTGTGCCCAGTACGGCAAAAGTGGCCCAGAAGGCTGTAACTGAAGTGAACCCTCAAGCCATTATCCTGCAGGATGCCCTGGGAGCCAATATTTCAGGGGTGATTACAACGGCTATTATTACCGGGTTGTATGTAACACTTATTCCATTATTTGGCTAAACAGCTCATTCAATTTCCATCAAAAATAAATATGCTAGTAAGCCGCAGATCAGGTTCCTGAACTGCGGCTTATTTTTTTATCGGCTCTATAACAATTTGTATGGGAAAGAATGGATCAAGCGTAAAAGACTGTGGATAACTGGATATGAAATTCCGGGGACTGTACGATTTTTGTGTAAATGAATTGGAAGCTCTCCTATTGATTGAACCTCCTTGGTCTGTATCCTGGTAAGGCTCCAAATTCCATGGCCGCAAGCTCTATATTAACGCTATGTCAGGTCTATGAAGCGGCTAACTTAGTTTTCAAAATTATAGACCCAACATAGCGTTAATATAGAGCTTACATAGCGTTTGTGCCTATCATACTCACATGCATGGCCTTTGTCTTTGCATGATTCATCCTTTTATCCACCGTCTTTTGAGATTGATCCGAAAGAATCACAACAGTGCTCCTAAAAGACCTTAGATGACAGATCATAGACCTTAGACTTTTGCCTTACATCTTTGGTCTATGATCTAAAATCTATGATCTGCTAAGGAACCACTTTTACCATCTGCTATAGACCCTTTTTATTGGATCGTATTGATTCACCTCTCAAAAAAATAAGGCTGCCTCATTCCTTACGTTGAGACAGCCTTACCATTATTTAAAATTAATCATCAGCTTATTCATTTACAAGCTTCCTCATAGTGGATTTATCCTGTAACGATCCACCACCGGAAATAAATTATGCCCAGTGATACAGCCCTTCAAGAAGGCGTGATTGTTTGGCATCGGCAGACAAGGAAAGATATTTCTGCTGTTCTTCCTCATAAGCCCGTTGTTTGGCCAATTCAATTGCCCTCATCTTCTCAATGTATATTCGGTCAACTTTGTCCTGCAGGAACTTAGTGGCAACAGCGGGAAATAACTCTAAAAGCAACTCATCTTTTTCCGTCGATGCCAGTTTTACATTCTCCCCATATTGAGGGAAAGAAGGATTCGGCTGCTTCTTGTAAGCGGCTGTATTGAATGGAACCTCGGTACGTGTGCCTGCAATCTTTTCACGGAAATCAGGATCAACAGGAACCGGAGTTTTGCCATAAGATCCTTTGACAAGGTTTACAAACTGGATGGAATTATTGCTGTAAAATGGCTTGCCATTCTTTTCATCCAGTACGCAATTAACAGCCTGTGCACCGACAATCTGGCTCGTTGGAGTTACCAGCGGTGGACAACCACAGGCCAGGCGTACGGTCGGAATAACTTCCAGCACGCGGGGCAGCAGCTCTTCCTGCTTCAGTTGCTTTAACTGGGCCAGCATATTGGTGTACATGCCCCCGGGAACTTCTGCAAACTTAACCTTTTCATCCGGATCAGGGAAGTTGAAGTATTTTTCAATCTTGCCGCATACATCCATCAGGTTAGCCTCATCATTGGACTCGGCGTAACGGATGGCATCATCAAAATATTGATTGATGTGTGCAGGCAAATGATCTTTGGTGATATCAAAATCAATAGGATATACTTTATAACTGTCAATATCAGCCATCTCCAGGCGTATTTCTTTCAGGATCTTGTTAATGCGAACAACAGCATCCAGGTTAACATCTGTTTCTATTCCCAGCTTGTTGCAGAAAAGCTGGATCACCTCAAAAGAAGGTGCTGCAGGTCCACCGGCAAAGTTCAGGATGGCCGTATCCAGAATATCCACCCCATTAAGGATAGCTGTCAAGGCAGAAGCCACCCCGAAGCCCGGCGTACAATGGGTATGAAAATCAATGGGGATCTTAACATTGTGCTTGAAAGCTTTGATGATCTTCCCGGCTTTCATGGGTGGTATAAGTCCGGCCATATCCTTCAGAGTGATCATGTCCGCGCCCATAGCTTCGAGTTCCTTAGCCATTTTCACGAAATAATCGATGGTGAATATCTCCTTTGGCAGAGGCTTGCCTTTTAATCGGGCCACGATCCTCTCCTTTTTAGTGAATTTAGGATCGACCGTATAACAGGCCACACAGTCAGCCAAACCACCATTTTCCTTCACATATTTAATGGTCGTTCGTATGTTGCTTGTGTCATTTAACGCATCGAATATACGCATGATGGATATGCCCGAGCGCACCGCATTACGGTTGAATCCTTCAATAACTTCTTCAGGATAGGGGTTGTATCCAAAAAGGTTCCTGCCGCGCGATAGGGCAGTCAGATGAGAGATAGTACCTATTTCCTTTTTGATCTTTTCAAGACGTTCCCAAGGGTCTTCATTTAAATACCGCATGATGGAATCAGGCACTGCCCCACCCCATACTTCAAGGGCATAAAACCCTGCTTCCTTATAAATTGGTAAAACACGCTCGATCTGAGCCTGTTTCATACGGGTAGCAAATAAAGATTGTTGTCCGTCTCTAAGTGTTACGTCTCTTATTAATAGTTTTCTGGCCATTGTAAATTGTTTAACTGTTGCTTGCAAAATTCGGCATTTATTCTGGTATGAACCATGACTTTTAGAAGTTTTGCCACAATTGTTCAAATTTTTTATAAATTATTTAATATAGCCCCAAACCTCCCCTATGAAAAATTTGCTAATGAATAATCTGAATGTCACAAAAGCTAATTTTCATATCCACACATTATTTTTTATCACAAATGATCGTAAGAATCCCAAAAAACAATCATCTTGAAAACGATTAGATTGTATTGATACAGAACAATTCTTACTATAATAACTGGGTGTGAATAAAGGTGAGTAATAGGAGAAGGATGTCTTAAGTATAACGCTGAACAGCCGGCATTATTTTAACCGGTTATTTTAATTCCTCCCATTAGGAGATTTTCCATTCCCTGCCAGACATTACATCAACTGAATGATTCCTGCCGGGCTAATCAAAAGAAAAAGATAATTTACGTCATGCAGGCGATCGGCCATAAGCTCATAAAATGGCCCTCCTGACCTACAGACCCCTTGAAGCATTCGTCTCAGCATGATAAAGCCATCTAATATCATTTTAAAGACGCTTAAACCCCGTCTAAAGAAAAAGAGCGGTAAGACTATTCAACAAGTCTTACCACTCTTTAAACATTCAAAGAAGCTACGTATAAGCAGACGGCCTAATTC
Organism: Prolixibacteraceae bacterium; assembly: GCA_014380255.1. Next base: position 4,009 of record JACMKG010000049.1, read on the forward strand.
GTCTTTTCCAGTGATTTGACAGCTTCCAATGCCTTCAGGTTTTCGGGATCTATCTCCAGAAGCTTCTTCCAGTAACTGATCGATGTTGCAGAATCTTCTTTCACGTAATAGTAAAAGCCCAGGTAAGAATACACTTCCGAGATCTCCTTCTTATATTTCACGGGGTCCTTAACCAGTGTTTCCAGCGCTTTTTCATAGTATGGCTTAGCCAGGCCAAGGGTGGTTTCTGTATCCAGAACCGAATTAACCCGACCTCTCCAAAATGGTCCAAGGTACGAATTGGGTGAGAATGTTTCAACTTTGGCAAACATGGAATCAGCTTCCATATAATAGTTAAGCTTCTTTAGAGAATCAACCTTGATATCAATACCGTTGGCTGATGAATAGAACGATTTGCCTAAATTGAAATAATCAGCAGTGGTTACATTGGGTTTCTTTTGAATATACTTCACACTATACTGCAGAGCCTCATCAAATTTCTTTAGTTTGAGACATGATTTTGCCAGTTCATCCAGTAATTGAAATTGAGTGGAATCCTTCTTCCAGGCAATCTTATAGTTTACAACGGCCAGTGAATCATTGCCCGAAGCGCTTAACATCTTTCCATAATAGGCATAATCATCAGTCAGAATCTTATCGGCCGGTGCCAGGGTAAAGAATTTATCCATCACCGATTTACCATTCACCAGATCCTTTGTTTCATAACTGATATACCCTACCAGACGAAGCAGTACGTAATCATTTGGGTTTTGTTTGATTAGTTTGTCAATCATATTAAGGGCCGGCTGAAACTGCTTGTCAAAAAATAAGCTGTATGCATAATGGGTTACATCATTGTCGGCCGGAGTTACATTCTTGTAATAGGTTTCAAAACTGGCTATGGCCTCTTTGTATTGGTGATTGTCGTAATATACTTCACCAAGGCTTTTATAAGCCGGCCAATACTTTGAATTTAATTCGATAGCCTTGTTTAAATATTCAACCGCCTTAGGAATATTCCTGGTAGTTACCATGATACTGGAGGCATACAAATAGGGCTCCAACATGGTAGGGTCAAAAAAGATAGCCCTGTCAAAGTTAATGGCGGCATCACTGGCCTTTGATTCATCCAGATCAATTAATCCGTCCAGGTGATAAGCAGCAGCATTCTTTCCATCAACACCTATGGCCAGATCGGTATAACGTCTTGCTTCCACAAGGTTCTTAGGTGTTTGATCGTAATAGTATCTGGCTATTGAAACAATGGCTCCGGCATCCTTCTTCGCCTTCTTGATCGCATCTTTAAAATACTCGGCAGAAGCAACCGGATCACTTGTTACAGTAACCTTGCCCAGTCCGGCGTAATTATAAGCATAGGATGAACTTGCATCAATACCACTTAGATAGAATACTTTGGCTGAATCCTTTTTACCGGTTAAGAAATAATATTCTCCCATCCCGTAATGAGCAGCCGGATTTTTAGGATCTGCCTGAAGCAATGCCAGGAATGTCTTTTTGGCAACATTGAAATTCTTTTGGTTTAACAGAGAAAGCCCTTCCGCCGCAGTTTGTGCACCGGCCATATGAGCTATGCCAACCATCATACATACAATAAAACTTACTTTCCGTATCATCTGTTTTTAATTTATTTGTAACGTAGCTATGAACGGCTCACCTGCTCATTCTCCCAAAGGCTCGAATTGCAGTGAATCGTTTCTTTTAAAAATCTTCTTTAATGTGAATCAAGCGTTGGAAATCATGCTCTGATTTTAATCCCATCCTGTAAATAATCCGCTGTCCCCGCTCACTGGTCAATAGAGCTAAAAAGCCACGGGCCAGGCTTGCTGATGGATCAGTATATATAGCATATACTTTACGGATAAACGGGTATGTATTATCATATATACTGCTTACTGAAGGCATGAAAGCACGCTCTGCTGTCAGTTCATTGGCTGATGCTGAAATACCAACCAAACGAACTTTACCAAGTTTCTCCTGTACTTTGATGCTTTCTGTTTCACTCAACCAGTTATAACCTATAAATCCTAAACAATCCTGCTTTTGGGCCACCATCTCAATGACCTGTTCATTAGTACCGGCAAACATGAAATTACCCGACAGCTTGTTGTTTAATCCAAGCTTCTCATTCAGATAACGAATTATCCCGGAAGATTCTGTGTCAAATATCAATTGAATACTACCCGACTTGCCTGAGTTGGCAATCTGGCTCCAGTCGGTAATATTTCCTGAGAGAATTTGCTTTACTTGATAGGTAGTCAATGCTGTGGTACTGCTGGCCGAAGGAACAATCAAGGCAATGGCATCGTAAGCCAGGGGAATGGATTCAGGAATAAGACTTCTTGATTTAAAGTACTCTTCTTCCTGTACATTCAATGGCCTGCCCACTATGGCCAGCCGTATTTCTTCTTTCTGCAGCAGACGAATGGCATCATCCTCGGACAGGTATTTACAGTCAATGGAAGAGGCCATGTAAATGCTATGAAAGATATCCAATTGTGCTTCCATTAATGGCTTGAATGATTCATCAGCAGCAATGACCGCCTCTCCGGTGAGCATACTGCCCGAACCATTATTCGCACGATGACAACCCTCCCACAGGAAAGCTGTCATGATAAAAACAACAACCAAATAGCTTCTACTCTTCATCCTGATCCTCCTTCTCATTTTGATATTCCCGGTAAGCCCGATAGGCCCGGAAAAGACCATACAACATGACTGCCACCCCAAAAAGTGAAAGCCTCATGTCAGGCTCCTCACGCCAAACTGAATATTTCAGTAGCACAAGGAACCCAGACACAAGGTACAAAACCACAACAAAAAAACTATATAAAAACTTTGAAACTCTATGCTTTATCATTTATTGCAATACAAAATTGACGGGTATGGTATAGCTAACCCTAACGGTTTCACCATTTTGTTTACCCGGAATCCATTTTGGCATTGATTTAATAACCCTTATAGCTTCCTTATCCAGGGATGAGTCGACACCTCTGACCACTTTTACCGTCGAGATTCTTCCGTCCTTATCAACCACAAAATTGACAAACACTTTACCCTGTACTCCATTCTCAGTAGCTATTGCAGGATACTTGACATTAGCGCCAATCCATTTCCTCAGGGCTAATTCCCCTCCGGGAAATTCAGGCATCTGCTCAACGATCGTGTAGGGAGCTGAAACAGTATCCTCTTCAACAATCTTTTCGTTAAGCTCGGCAATATCCATACCATTCTCTTCATCGGTACCTTTCACATCTTCGATAGAAATAGCAACGTCAGTTTTGGTAAGCTCTTCCTGAGTCTTAATCATTTCCTCTTCCTGTACTTCCTCATCAGGTTTAATAACAGGAGGGGTAAATTTGATGGAAGACTTCAACGGAGGTGGAGGAGTAGCATCCACGATGATTTCCTTTGGCTTCTCAGCAGCTTTGATTTCAATATTCGAAAGCTCGGTTACTTCCACCATGTGCTCTTTTGATTCAGCAGTAATCGAATTATAGATCACCGGTAACCAAATCACTGCGGCAAGAAATACCAGGGAACCGATAATACCCCACTTATGACGTCGCGAGCTGTCTTTACGGAGTTCGAAAGCTCCGTATTCCTGGTTGCGTTTCTCAAACAAGAGATCCACCCAGGCATCGTTAAACAAGTTTATTTTTGAAGACATAGTCTGTATTTATAAATTTGTGACTAGTTCGCCAGTTTAGTCGTTGGATCAACTAAACCAAGGTCATAGGGTGTAATATCCACTATTGCATAACGACCGATGTTGCATATCTGCATCTCATCGAGAATATCAACCAGGTTTTCGTAATTGGATTCATCGGTAGCCTTAATCACTACAATGGGAGCAGTTTTCGAACTCCTGTACTCAGACAGTCTTTTCTTGAACTCCTCTTCATCAACCTTCTTATCGGCTTTTTCCTTTTTCAATTCAGTAACCTGTTTCATTACATCGATGTTCTTCTCCTTCAACATCTGTCTGATACCTGTTGAGGAATAATCAGTTGGCACTACTTTTGGATCGACCCCATTTTCCTGGGTTCCGAAATAATAGTACAGCTTATCTTCCTTCCCAAGTATAATCGTAACTGCCTGTGAGGCCTTCACCTTATTCTGTTCTTCTTCTTTCACTTCATCTTTGGATGGAACACTCAAATCCATGGACTGAGGTTTCAACATTGAAGTGGTAAGCATAAAGAAAGTAATGAGGAGAAACCCAAGGTCAACCATAGGAGTCAAGTCAACGCGTGTTCCGTGTTTCTTGGCTTTCGGCTTTTTCGAGCCTTTTTTTCCTTTATCTTCTACTTGTAATTCAGCCATTTTAACTTCCTTTATTAATTAGTTGATAAATTCTGCTGCTGGTACTTCCGACAAGCTTGTAATCAAATTGTACCTGTTTTCTCTCAGGTCCTGAAGGGTTCCCATCACATCTTTTACCACTTTATAAGATGTTTGTTTATCAGCCTTGATCGCGATCTTAAGTTCACGGTTCACTTGTTTGGCAATCTTTATCCATTCTTTAAACTGATTGTTTAATGAATCAGTAGGTATTCCTATTGCTGCTTCTTTACTATCACGCTTTTCGCTGGGAAGAGCAAGGAAAGCTTTCATCTGCTCGATGGGAACTCCTGACATGCCTATTTTGCTGAATTCAGCAAGCTCTTTGGCATCAAACTGGATGTTGTAAGCTTTTCCCAAATTCTCCAGCAGGTCTTTACGGTCCTGTTGTGCATCTACTCCTACGAAAACTTTTCCCTGGGCATCAACCAGCACCGTGAGCACATCTCTTTCAGGAATCTTAATCTCTGAAACAGAAGCTGGCACCGCTACTGTTATAGGCTCTTTCGCAACGAAGTTAGAGGTCAGCATAAAAAAAGTAAGCAATAAAAAAGCCACATCGCACATGGCAGTCATATCAACTGTTGTGCTCTTTCTGGGTACTTTAACCTTTGGCATTTTTTATTTCAGCTTATTGATTTTTTGAAGCAAACGTATTAACAATTGTGAAACCAGCTTCGTCAATTGAATAAGTCAGCTTGTCAATTTTTGTTGTAAAGAAATTGTAGAAAATAATAGCCAGAGCTGAAGTACCGATACCCAAAGCTGTGTTAATCAAAGCCTCAGAGATACCAGCTGCAAGCTGTACCGAGTCAGGAGCACCAGCGTTTGCCAAAGCCGAGAACGCTTTGATCATACCGATTACTGTTCCCAACAGACCCATCAAAGTTGCAACAGAAGCAATGGTAGACAAGATAACCAGGTTTTGCTCCAATGCAGGTAATTCCAGTGAAGTAGCTTCTTCAATTTCTTTCTGAATAGATACCAGCTTCTGATCTTTAGGAAGTGATTTCTCTTTTTCCATTTCCTGGTATTTAGTCAATCCACTGTAAATTACATTGGCTACAGATCCTTTTTGTACATCACAGGCTGCTTTAGCATCTTCGATTCTGCCTACATTTAACTTTTGGTTTACGTCAGACATAAAGCTGATAATCTTACCTTTTCCAGCTGCTTTGCTGATTGCCAGATAACGTTCAACTACGAAAGCCAATACAGTTAGCAATAAAGTGATGATAATTGGTACAATAGGTCCTCCTTTGTAGATAATACCGTAATAGTTGTTCGGCAGCGGAAGATTTGCATTGTTACCACCTACGAAATTTGCACCATCACCAAAAACGAACATGTATACCAGAATTGACACAAGCAATGATACTGGAATCACAGCAGTTGAAAAAACCCCTTTTAGTCCTTTTGAAGAATTTTTGTTTGATTTCATTGAGTTTAATTTAATATATGAATTTAATTATTAAAATGATTATATACATAAAACATGGAAATAATGCGATTATGATCAGTAAATAAACTTAATCTGGATAGGGATGAATCAAAACTCAGTGATGTAACCTGGTTATTGAGCAATAACCAGCCGTGAGTTTTACAATCGAACAGAACTTTCCTCCTAGGTTAGAGAAAGCCTATTTTGCTCAATTAATACGAAAATAAAATACTATAAACGGAAATTATCTGTCTGCAGATAAATAGGGATGTTAATAATGTAGTAACCCGAACAACCAAAATAGATCGTTTTCCCCTGCATGGCAGTGGAACTTAATAAACTTTGAAGAATGGCAATATGAAGATTTTCTGCGTTAAAATTTGAAAGAGATCGTGATGAATCATGTTTATAAACTAAAAGCTGACCTTGCCCAATAGGTACCTCTCCGAAAATAAAAGGCGAATGAGCATTTTCCTCAAACTGAACTTGATTCTCTACTTCCAAACTTACAAAAGAGTTAATCTCTCTTGCTGGCATACTAGCAGAAGAAAAAGCCGCCTGAAAAACAAGTAAAAAGAAAATTGAAAATATTAATTTATACTTAATCATCCTAAATAAAATATCCGTCCCACATTTCAAAACCGGGCGCCAAATTATTTATTTATTAAATCGCCCCATATCCTCTTTCTCTAAATTAACCTAATCTTAACATTAAAATCATAAAACTCAGAATAAAAACTTCATTTATTACGATTTAAAATGACATATATCTCATTAATATCCTGACACTTACAAGTTATCATTCTACGGATTTATCTTAATAAAGAATTTCTTTTCATTCCAGGCTTCATATTTGTTGGTAGTAAGAAACGTTATCTGACGTTTCTTTTCTGTATTCTTCAGCCAAATAACCGAAGCATCTTTGGGGTCTGCCTTTGTCTTTACACCCCCGGAGACGGAAATATGGACCAGCGAGCCATTGTGAACTTCATAAAAGAAAGGCTTCAGATCATCGTTAACAGATACATTCAGCTGACTGGCCGGCAATTTAATCTCCGGGGCCGTTTCTTCATAAAAAAACTGGGTACTGTATCCCTTGATGGTATCCATCCACTGGTTCAAAGTCTTGTAATTGTCCAATTCAGGCTCGTGTCCTAATCCGTCGAGTGATACCAGCCGGTTACGGATGCCAAGTATCTTCAGCCGATCATCAATCGGCTTCGAGCCATACATCTTGTCAACCACAAAACGGTTGATCATCCTGGCATTCCTGAAAGGGTAATCGGTTTCATAGGGTACAATATCATCGGCGGTACCATGA
>JACMKG010000340.1 GCA_014380255.1 Prolixibacteraceae bacterium
CGGTTTGGCCGTTCTTTACGGAAACATTGCCATTGACGGATGTATTGTAAAGACTGCCGGTGTTGATCCTTCTGTCTATAATTTCAAAGGAATAGCCAGAGTTTTCGAATCACAGGATGATGCCTGCAACGGCATTCTGGGAGACCGGGTTCATGCCGGCGATGTGGTGGTTATCCGCTACGAAGGACCTAAAGGAGGTCCCGGTATGCAGGAAATGCTCTACCCTACCTCCTATATCAAATCCATGCAATTGGGCAAAGCCTGCGCTTTGATAACTGATGGACGCTTTTCGGGAGGAACATCCGGTTTATCAATCGGTCACATCTCCCCGGAAGCTGCTGCCGGGGGCGCCATTGGCTTGGTAAGAGAGAATGATATCATTGAAATAAGCATTCCTGAAAGAAAGATAAATCTTTTGGTGAGTGACGAGGAATTAGCCAAACGAAGAGCGGAGGAATTGGAAAGAGGCAAAGATGCTTTTACTCCTGTCCAACGTGAACGCATGATAAGTAAAGCTCTGAAGGCCTATGCAAGCATGGTTTCATCAGCCGATAAAGGAGCCGTAAGAATGATTTAATTTACAATTTAACTATTTACAATTGACTATTTACCATGGATCATTCATCGCATTCAATTCTGAAAGCAACTAGTAAATAGTAAATTGTCTAATAGTAAATCTAATATTATAACCAGATATATATAAATAAAATCGATAATACTATGGCAACAAAAAGAGTAAGTGGCTCACAAGCTGTTATCTTATCCCTTTTAGAAGAGGGGGTAGATACTATTTTCGGATATCCCGGGGGCGCTATTATGCCTATTTATGATGCACTGTATGATTTTGACCAACAGGTTACCCATTATTTAACACGCCATGAGCAAGGCGCTATTCATGCTGCCGAAGGCTATGCCGGGGTTACCGGAAGAGCCGGTGTATGCTTTGCTACCTCAGGTCCGGGAGCAACCAACCTGATTACAGGCCTTGCTGATGCACAGATCGACTCCATCCCCCTGGTATGTATTACCGGTCAGGTTGCCTCACCGCTGCTCGGTACCGATGCTTTTCAGGAATCAGATGTAATAAGCATTACGCTGCCTGTGACCAAATGGAATTTCCAGGTTACCAATGCCGAGGAAATCCCTGAGGCGATTGCCAAAGCCTTTCACATTGCCACTACAGGTAGGCCAGGCCCAGTATTGCTAGATATTTCAAAAGATGCACAGTTTGGAATGTTTGATTTTGAGTATAAAAAATGTACTAAAATAAGAAGCTATTTACCTGAATATCCAGTTGATCCGTTCCAGGTAAAAGCTGCTGCCGACCTTATCAATGAAGCGAAGAAACCTTTATTGCTTTTCGGACATGGCGTCATCTTAGGCCATGCTGAAGATGAACTGAAAGAGTTTATTGAAAAGACAGGCATTCCGGCAGCATGGACCTTGCTTGGCCTTTCAGCCCTTCCATCCAATCATCCGCTCAACGTTGGAATGCTTGGTATGCACGGTAACTATGGTCCCAATGTTAAAACCAACGAAGCTGATTTAATCATTGCCGTTGGAATGCGCTTTGATGACCGTGTAACCGGCAAAGTGGCTTCATATGCCCGGCAGGCCAAGGTAATTCACCTGGAAATTGATCCTGCTGAAATCCATAAAATCATTAAAGCCGATGTTCCTGTTTTGGGAAGTGTCAAGAAATCACTGAGGATGCTGATTGGAAACGTACAGGAAAACAAACATGAAGCATGGCTGCAAGAGTTCAGGAATTGCGATAAAATTGAGATGGAAAAAGTGATTTCCAAAGATCTATATCCTGAAAAATCAGGTTTGACCATGGGTGAAGTAATCAGGATTGCTTCAGAAAAGACAAACGACGATGCCATCTTAGTGACTGATGTAGGCCAGCACCAGATGATCGCCTCTCGTTATTTCAAATTCAACCAAACCCGAAGCAATATCACCTCAGGGGGTTTGGGTACGATGGGTTATTCACTGCCCGCTTCCATGGGTGCCAAAATTGGTGAACCCAACAGAACAGTGATCGCTGTTGCCGGTGATGGCGGGTTTCAGATGACCATACAGGAACTTGGTACCATTGCTCAGTATAACCTGGATATAAAGATTATCGTTCTGAATAATAATTTCCTTGGAATGGTTCGCCAATGGCAGCAATTGTTCTTTGAGAAACGATACTCCTTTACGGAAATGAAGAATCCTGATTTTGTTGGAATTGCCAAAGCGTATGGCCTTGCCTCTCAAAAGGTCACCTCGCGTGATCAGTTGGAAGATGCCGTTCAGGCCATGCTCGACCACAAAGGTCCTTATGTTCTTGAAGTGATCGTTGAAAAGGAAGACAATGTATTCCCGATGGTGCCTACCGGCGCCTCTGTCTCAGATATTATACTTGAACCTTAAAACGGTTTAATGTTCAAGGGTTAAAGTGAAAAGCTTAGCATGTGTAAACATTTTATTTAAAACAAAACTGAAATGAAACAAGAATATATAATCACCATTTTTTCTGAAGACAGCATCGGCCTGCTTAGCAGGATAACCATCATTTTTACCCGGCGTAAAATCAACATCGATAGCCTTACGGTATCCGCTTCAGCTATCCCGGGGATCTTCAAATTTACCATCGTTATCAAAGAAACGCCCGACAGGGTACATAAAGTAGTTGGTCAGCTAGAGAAAGTTGTGGATGTCATAAAGGCTTACTTCAATACCAATGAAGAGATGATTTGTCAGGAAATCGCCTTGTATAAAGTCCCGATCGAAGAGTTGTTCGAATCCGATAAAATCGAAAAGATTGTACGTAATTCAGGAGCCCGTATTCTGGAGATTACCCGCGAATATGTGGTAATTGAGAAAACAGGGCTTACCCATGAGACCCAACAATTGTTTGACGAGCTAAACTACTTTGGCGTGACCCAGTTTAACCGTTCCGGCAGAGTGGCCATCACACGCAGTACAATCGAGAAACTATCAGAATTCCTTAAGGAAAGAGATTCTCTGCTTGAACAGATTGACTAGCTCAAATTCAACCATACAAAGTACAAGAATATCCTGACTGGTATTCATGTACTTTGTATTTCATTTAGCCTTTCATCACCAGTTTGTTTAGTTTTATCAATAAATAAAGTGGGATTCAATTCTTAATACATCGGCACGAATCTTGTATAAAGAAATTCTTCCCAATGAAAGGACTAAATCATGAAAAGAATAGTTGTATTGCTGGCATTCATCATTTCGGCCACGATAGCGATGGCTCAGGTAAAAGATGAGAAATCTTCATCCACAAAGAAAGAAAAACGAAATGCCAGATTAGAGAAAGAATACCAGTTAACAAGAGATATGCTCCACAACAGGGATTTTGTACTGGAAGCCAATTTCCTTCAGGATAGATACGGCCACCGGGTGCCTGTAAGCGCAGGGCTTAACTTTGTGGCCGTCGACTCAACAGAAGCCATTATCCAGGTTGGCTCTAATTACAATTTAGGGGCCAATGGAGTGGGTGGAGTAACTGCCAAAGGAAATATTACCAATTGGGAGCTGAAAGAAAACAAAAAGAAAAAAACATTTAATCTGCGCATAAGTGTGATGACTGCCATCGGAATATATGATGTTGCCTTGTCTATTTCGCCTTATGGGAAAGCAACCGCGAATTTAACAGGCTTAAGTGCCGGGATGCTTACCTTTGACGGGGATATGGTACCGTGGGCAGAGTCAATTGTTTTTGTGGGAAGATCGCTGTAGAATAAATAAAACTATCAAGGGGAAAACAGGGAATGCATGAGGCCTATTTTCCCCTTTCTTATTTGTATATCGGTTCCTTTAACTATACTTTTAACCTCCATATGAACCAAAGAGTTACATGAAACAAGCGGCCGAACAGTTACCTGTCTATAGTCTTCACAACTTTAGCTCTCCGGAGAGAAAAAGCCAGCAGTTTCAGGTGGAGATATTCGATGCGAATCGCCATTTCAGTGTTAAATACCCGCACAGGCACGATTTCTTTGAAGTGCTTTACCTTGCCAAAGGCTCCGGATATCATGTGATCGATCACAACAAATATGAAATTAAGCCTCCCTGCATTTTCTTCATGTCTCCCGGGCAGGCTCATAAACTGGAGCTTTCGCAGGACATTGAAGGATTCATCTTTATCTTTACCTCTGATTTCTATTTACAAAACCGTAGTGATCAGAACAGCCTGATTGAATTTCCTTTTTTCTATACCCTTCAGCAGGATAATCCCCCCTTGCTTCTGGAAAACAAAGAAGATGTTCAGTTTATTGAACGCTTGTTTCAGCAAGGAATAGCGGAAATAAAAAAGAATACCTATTCCATTGAAATGCTTCGCTCAATACTTGATTTGATTTTAACTACCTGCGCGTCACGATACAAAACGTCAGATAACACCCCGGGTAAAGGGAAAGGTCATATCCTGGTAAAGCGGTTTTACCAGCTGGTGGAAGAACATTATCACAAAAACATGACCTTGAGCGATTATGCTGATTTGCTGACTGTAAC
>JACMKG010000341.1 GCA_014380255.1 Prolixibacteraceae bacterium
CCGTTCATATAGGCTTTACTGCCTTTCCATGCATAAAACATCTCGTCAAGACTGATTTCATAAATCACTCCCATCACTACTTCATCTTCTTCCAGCAAGCCAATGCTAACTGCAAAAGGTGAAATACCGTGAATATAGTTGGTCGTTCCATCCAGTGGATCAATCACCCAGCGATATTTCTCACCATCATCCCCAGCGGTACCTTCTTCAGTTATAAACCCTGAACCTGGCAGCAATTCCCGAAGACCTTCCACAATACGGACTTCAGCAGTTTTGTCAACATAGGTTACCATGTCTGACTTGCCTTTCAGGATGATATCCTGTGCTGTAAATTTAGAACGTTCATCATAAATGAACCGACCCACCTCCCGGGCCAGCCATTGTACTTGTGAGCAAAGAATTTCCAGGTTCATGTATATTGAGTTTAAAGTTCAAAGTTCAAAGTTTCAAGTTTCAAGGCCACTAGATTGCTAAGGATGCTAAGGACATTAAAGTGGACGTCTAACCATTTAACCATCCAACCATTTAACATTTAACATTTATAATTTAACATTCAAAATTCCTTATACTACCCTCGCCCAAACATTCCCGTTGGGCAGTATGCTTTCAAGTTTCACAGTAACAATTTTATTCTCCAGCTCTTCCCTGTAATCAGTTTCAACCCTGATGTAATTATCCGTAAAACCCGACAATATCTTTTTATCTTTCTGTTCTTCAAAAAGCACCTTACGTACCGTACCCAGGTTCTGAGAGTAAAAGTACGCAGTTTTTCGTTCCGAAAGTGCTATTAATCGCTGTGTCCGCTGTTTTCTTTCATCTACCGGAATAACTGGTTTTATCTCAAGCGCTTTGGTTCCCGGGCGCTCTGAATAAGGGAAAGCGTGCAGCTGCGTCACATCCAGGTCAGCAATAAAACGATAGGAATCGCGGAACAGCTCATCGGTCTCCCCATTGGTACCGGCAATCACATCTACCCCGATAAAGGCTGTTGGGATTTCTTTTTTTATTTTAGCTACCCTACTCTCAAACACTTCCCGCTTGTATTTACGCTTCATTAAAGCCAGCACATCATTCGAGCCCGACTGCAAAGGCAGATGAAAATGCGGCATGATATGATTAGACTGAGCCACGAATTCAATGATCTCATCGGTTAAAAGATTCGGTTCTACAGAAGAGATGCGTATGCGCTGTAGATCCTCAACCTTGTCCAGTTCTTTAAGTAGATCAATGAATTCTTCGCTGGTCGATTTACCGAAATCCCCAATGTTTACCCCAGTGAGAATGACCTCCAGGGTTCCTTTAGCCACAATCTCACGAGCTTCTGCAATGGTATTGCTAATGCTGTCATTGCGGCTGCGCCCGCGGGCAAATGGAATCGTGCAGTAGGTACAATAGTAATCGCACCCATCCTGAACTTTCAGAAAGCTACGTGTACGGTCACCAAAGGAATATGCATGAAAATAATCCTTTATTTGTTTGGATTGCTGAATATGAATTTCCGTTTGCTCTTTCTTATCCAGATTACCCAGATATTCAGTGATGTTCAGCTTTTCAGCAGAACCCAATACCAGGTCCACCCCTTCTATCTTCTGAATCACATCAGGCTGCAATTGGGCATAACAACCCGTTACCACAATCAGCGATCCTGGATTTTTTCTCACGGCCTGCCTGATGATATTACGGGTTTTCTTGTCTCCTTCAGCAGTAACCGAACAGGAATTGATCACCACCACATCGGCCTTCTCTGAAAAGTCGATGCGTTCGAATCCTACTTCTTCAAAACGACGTGCAATGCTTGAGGTCTCCGAAAAGTTTAGTTTACAGCCCAGTGTATAGAAAGATGCTTTTTTACCTAAATAATAAATCATTAAAAACCTTTTATTCATTTACTTAATGGGCGCAAAAGTAATAAATTTATTCTTCAGCTACCTTGATTTAGGTGTACATGTAAATTGAATATTAAAGTATTCCCTTGCCCAGTCAATGTTTCAATGTTCTTTCCGGACTTACTGCCTTCCGTTTAGTAATTTTACCGCAATCACTTAATAAGCCTGAAAATTAAACAATCCATCATGAGGTTTCTGACAAACGAGGCATTTGCAGTCATGCGTATCCGTAACTTTCGCTTGTTTCTGGTATACCGTTTCTGCATTACTGCAGCTATCCTGATGCAATCGGTCATTGTGGGCTGGCAGCTGTACAGCATCACCAAAGATATGCTCTCGCTGGGTTTAATAGGCCTTACGGAAGTCATCCCACAGGTAAGCATTGCCCTCATTGCAGGCCACTATGTCGACATCTGGGACCGGAAAAAGATCATCTTTCACACCACCTTTTTATTGCTTGTAGGATCTGCCTTGCTATTGGCAACAGCTATCCCGGGGATAAATACAGGATTCCTCTCCACAACCACTCCCATCTTTATGACTGTCTTTTTGGTTGGATTGGTGCGAGGCATTCTGATGCCTGCCCACACCGCCTTACTCGGGCAGCTGGTACCACGCGAATTACTGTCCCGGGCAGTCACCTGGGGAAGCACCGTCTGGCAGATAGCCGCCATCACAGGTCCTGCCCTGGGGGGTCTGGTATACGGGTTCTTTGGCCTGATGGAAGCTTACATCATGGTCTTCGTTTTCTTTCTTATCTGCACGACTCTTATATTCTTCATCAAAAGCCCTGGCCGTGTGATCGCTGAATCCAACCCTGAGGATACAATCTTTACCCGCATCCGCGAAGGTATCCG
>JACMKG010000342.1 GCA_014380255.1 Prolixibacteraceae bacterium
CGGACTGTGTGCACACGGCGTCGACCCGGTGCGGATCAGCGTCGCCACCGACGAGCGGGACGGCGTTCGGCGCATCCTCGCCGCCCTCGAGCCCGGGGATCTGGCGTTGATGCTGGTCCACGAGGACCTCGAAGCCGCGCTCGCCGAGCTCGAAGCGGCCGGCGCCTCGGCAGCGGGCTGACGTGCATCCGTGGTGGCCGCTGTCGGTCCATCCGCACCTGCTGTTCGAGGCCCTGGCGTACATCGTCGCGTTTCGGGTCTTCACGCACGATCGGGCCCGGCGCGACGTGGTAAAAGCGATGATTATGCTCATGGATGATCGGCAATTTGAAATGGTAAAGAACCAGCGATTCATCCTCAATGCCGGGAATATGAGCTATGAGGAATTCTTCAACAAGATAGCCGATGGATTGAATAAGCCAAGGCCCAAAAACTTTGCTTCGGATATCAAGCTGAATATAGCCTGGCGCATGGCCCTTACAGCCAGCTTTTTTACAGGCAAACGACCGCTCATTACCCGGGATGCGGTATCGGGAAGTAATAGAAAACACCAGTACTCAGGCGATAAGATCATTAGGACCACCGGTTTCAGTTACCGTAGCCTGGATTCCTCCATTGCTGATATTGCCGAGATATTCTTAAAAGATGTAGTACTTCCAGGAAGGAAGTGAGGTCGTTGAATGGTTAAAGGGTTTGAAAAGGTTTGAAAAGTTTGAAAAGGTTTGAAAAGTTTGAAAAGGTTTGAAGGGTTTGAAAAGGTTAAATGGTTAGAGCAAAAGGAATCTGTATTTAGATTTGGGCAAGCAGTAGCCTTTCATTTTTTTTTCTTAAGCTTTAAGAATTATTTATCACCTAACCATCTAACCATCCAGCCATATAACCATTAACCCCTTTTCCAACTTTGTGAAACCTATTTCATTTCCAAATCGTTAATAGGTTAAGCGATGTGATAAATTTTCTCAGGGAAGATCACTTAACCCGATATTTTATGCTATATTCGCACACTTTTTTAGAAAAAGAGAGAGTCTATATAGCTAATTAATAAACATATAGATTGGTAGTAAGCAAAGCTAATTTTTAAAGGTCAAACTTCATAAGGATGAAAAAATCAGATTTATTAAAAGAAACCATCGAACACATCGACATTAAGTCATTTGATTCAACTCCAATCATCGACTCAATGCGTAAAATGTCTTTCACTTCACGTGATACGGCTAATGCAGCGGACATTTTGTTGAAAATGATAAATAATACAGAATGTACCAACATTCTTACACTCGCTGGGAGTACCAGCGCTGCCGGTTGTATGCAGGTTTATGTTGAAATGGTGAAAAATAAAATGATCGACGTAATTGTGGCTACCGGGGCATCTATTGTGGACATGGACTTTTTCGAAGCTCTTGGACACAAACACTATCGCGGTACCACGGAAGTAAACGATGGTATCCTGCGTGACTTATATATCGATCGTATTTATGATACTTTTATCGATGAAGAAGAACTGCAGAATTGTGACGGAACAATCAAGGAAATTACCGATTCACTGGAAAGAAGGCCTTACTCATCGCGCGAATTTATCTGGGAAATGGGTAAATGGCTTAGTGAAAACTCTGTTAAGAAAGACAGTCTGATCCAGGT
Organism: Prolixibacteraceae bacterium; assembly: GCA_014380255.1. The sequence continues at coordinate 1,639 of JACMKG010000342.1, forward strand.
TTGCTACGAAAACAATGTGCCGATCTTCTGTCCTGCTTTCTCTGACAGCAGTGCCGGTTTTGGACTGGCTAAGCACCAGTGGGAAAATCCAGAAAAGCATGTTTCGATTGATTCAGTGGCCGATTTCCTTGAACTGACCAAGATAAAGATGGCTGCCGGTGTTACCGGGCTGTTCATGATCGGGGGCGGTGTACCAAAGAACTTTGCACAGGACACGGTGGTATGTGCTGAAATTCTGGGTAAGGAAGTTCCGATGCATCAGTATGCTGTTCAGATTACCGTGGCCGATGTCAGGGATGGAGCTTGCTCGTCATCAACGCTGAAAGAAGCCAGTTCATGGGGTAAAGTTCAGGTAACGGATGAACAAATGGTATTTGCCGAAGCGACTTCAGTGCTTCCTTTAATTGCAAGCTACGCTTACCACAAAGGAACATGGAAGAACCGTCAGTACAAACATTGGAGCAAGTTGTTTCTCAAGAACTTGGTAAATGCTTAAATCAATTTGATTTAACTGATTATAAATAATTAAAGCTCTATTGCCTTTTTCAGGCAATAGAGCTTTTTTGTTTTCAACGGGAAAGCCATCACTTTAGGGCTAAATATTATCAGAATAATACGAGTTAGGCATTTTTATGTATAAGTTATTGAAAACTGAATATCTTTGTGGAAATATTCAGTATCCCGGGATGAAAACTATAAAGATACTACTGATACTTATTCTTTGTTTATCTGTTAATGCCATTCAGGCCAAAGCCCCTGTATTCAAAGTTAATCAACCTGATATAAAGCCTCATCGTATCATCAGAACCTGCTGTTCTTTTGGAACGGAAATGGAACTTTTTGCCCTCCCCGGTATTAAGCTTACTGAGACCACCAGCCTGGATAAAATAGGGCCCCATCAATACCTGGGCAGTGCCGAAGAAGGAAACGGGATTATTTATTCCCGTAAAGGCGGATTCATCGATATGGCTCATTTACGCGATCAGTCAGACTGGACGGCCTTTCTCTATACCCAACTGCAGCAAAATAAGATGCTGGGCAGCCTTCATCTGGTACTGGGATATGAAGGTGGAGAAAAAAGCCTGAATGTCAGCATCCCTTCTTCTTTGAGTAATTCAGATTTGATCCTGCTGGCTGGGAAAATTGCCTATGACTTATCCGTATGGCATGAGATTGCCACCTGGTTTGGCGCCTCAACCATCCCCTTTGTGCCCGAGCGCTATTCCAGCTTTTCGGTAGAAGATCCTTATTCGAACTTATTGGGAGTGATGATTGGAATGCAGGCCCTGGAAAGTAACTTGCCCTATGAAAAAGCAGTTACAACCATCATTGAGCAAACATTAAATTCCCTGGATGCCGTACAAAATGAAGCAGAGACTTACCTGGCCATGGAGGATGTGCGGGATGTCTGGTGGACACGTGACAAGAAGCTGCCTAGCAGTAGGGTGCTTATGCAGCGCCAGTTACATGTCTATTCTTGTTTGCAGCCTTGGCTCGTACCCGGTTGGCTAGGTAATGATCAACAACCTCATGAATTGAAGATCCCTGAATATACCTCCGATGGTCTGTCACTTAATGCATTGTATGAACTGGAATTCAAATTGAACTACAAGTTTCCTTTCCGTAAAATGTTCCCTGAACGCAAGGATCGAAACATTACCCAGAATGATTTTGACCGCCTGCTGGTACAGGTGGCCAAAGAATTAAGTAAGAAAGAAAGCCGGGTACGGTAAATTAACCTTCATCCAGCCACGCTTTTCCCGGGTCTGTCTTTTTGTTTCGCAGAATACGCGCCTGCAATTCGAAAGTCCTGATACGGTCTTTGTACAGGTTGTGGGTATTTTCCTTTGCAATATCCAGTGAAGCATCCGTATTTTCATCCCAACGGCGGCACAGGTAGACGGGTTGGTACAAGCGCCCGATTTTATATCTGCCTGAAATAGCCAGACCTAAGGCATAATCTTCACCATAACTCACATTCGGAACCCTTAACTTGCGTAAAATGGGCGTGTAAAAGGCCCTTGGGGCGCCCAGCCCGTTGATGCGAAGTGCATTGTTCGGCCCGTTGTCATCAGTCCATTCCCGGTGATCAATGACTCCCGGGGGAATTTCTTCGAGATTAAAGTTTGTCATCCGGTAACTACCTATAACCATGGCGCAATTCTCTTCATAGAATTTATCCACAATGCTCTGAAGGGTGTTCTCATTCACATACAGGTCGTCACTGTCAAGCTGAACGGAGAACTTGCCGCACTGGGGATGAAACACCGCTTCGTTCCAGCAGCCCCCGATCCCTAGGTCATTTCGTTGTGGAATAATGTGAATCAGTTTGTCCTGCTCGGCATATTCGTGTAAGATTTGGGTGGTTCCATCCGTGGAATGGTTGTCGACCACAATGAGGTTAAAACGAAAAGAAGTACGCTGTATCAGCACCGAGATAATGGCATCCCTGATGGTTTTTACCCTGTTGCGAACCGGAATGATTACCGATACTTCGGTGTCGAAATCTTCAGAAAAGGAAGTTTCAGGGAAAGGGGCCAAAAGTAGGGCTCCGATATCACGCAGGTGGGCGGTGCAAACCTGTTCCATCTCCAGTTGGCGTTCGCGAGCCGAAGCTTTTACATAGTCAAATTGCTTTTCTCCTGATAGGCGGGTATCTGTTTCATTCTTGGTAAACAGGTATTCGGGAATATGAACCAACTGGCCCATCCGGCTGGCACGTAGACGTAAAGCATACCGGCCCCCGTATTTGAGCATTTCATAGTTTTCGTACCGGAAGGCTTTCAATACTTCGGTTCTGAAAAATCTCACAGGCCCGAAATTGAAATCATCGCGCAAGCTGCCAAGCTGATAATCGATTACCGGATGCGGGGAAAGCTGCCCATCTTTCAATTCCATGTAATCGGAATAGACCATGGGAGCCTCGGTAAATTCAGCCACTTGCACCAACCGTTCAATGGCGCCCTGTCCAAGTTCCAGGGAAGTGCTTTCCAAAGCCAATAGAGCAAAATCGGCCTGTACTAATTTTGCAATATGCCTGATGGTGGAACAGGAAGCCAGTTCCTGAACAATGAGCTGTTCACAATTTTTCAGGTTAACAGGATTTCTTGACAGAACAAATACATTCTTTACCAGCGCGGATGCGCGGAACTGATCAACCAGGCTCTGGCTGTCTACTTCATTACTAAAGGCAAAAAAACAGTCTACTTTTTGATCCATGATCAGTTCATTTAAAGTTTTATAACTTTTACTTTGCTAACACCGCTTTCATTGTGAAGACGATCCAGTGCAGATATTCGTATCTCATATTTTCTTCTCACCTTACGTTCATTGGGTTTAAATACCAGGCGGTTATCGTGAGTGATGGTAAATATATTCTCCGGATTATTGGCATCAAAGGGCTGGCCCACCGGATTCAGGTAGACCATATAGCCGGCCGCTTTATCCATCTCGTGGGTTGCTTTATCTTTTTTCCATTTAAGAGTATGCCCTCTTTTTCTAAAACGCTGGGGCTGTTCCGGGGCCTTGGCATCGATCCATGGCATAGGGGGCACCAGGGCAGGCTTTCGGTAGGAAGTCTGCTGAAGGGATTCAGTAAAGCCAAATAAATCGCGTTTGAAATGGATGCTGCTGTAAAAAGCGCTACCCCCCAGTTGTGGAATCTGGCGTATTATATTCATTTGTTGCGTCAATTGATTGGGATCTTTCCATTCCGGAATCGTGGAGTTGGCCTCGAGTTTATAAACCGCGTGGCCAATATACATGGCGCGGTTGTAAGCATGGGAAGCCCACCATTTGCTGAGGGTCAGAAAGTCGACTGACGAATGCCCGATCTGCCAGTAAAGTTGAGGCAGGCAGTAATCGATCCATCCGTTTTTTTGCCACTTTAAAATATCGGCATTCAGATGATCATAGTTGGTAGTGCCAGCGGTGGTTTCCGAGCCTTCCGGGTCGTCAGCCTTGTTTCGCCATACGCCAAAGGGGCTGATACCAAATTTCACCCAAGGCTTGGTCTTTTTGATATTTTCTGAAAGCATGTGAATCATTAAATCCACATTGTCACGGCGCCATTGTGCTTTCTGGGCGGCCAGGAATCCACGGTTGTACTGGGCAAAAGAGCGCTCGTCAGGGAATTCTTCTTTAAGCGGATAAGGGTAAAAATAATCATCCATGTGAATGGCATCCACATCGTAGCGTGCCACGATATCATTTACTACCTTCACCACGTATTCACGCGCCTGTGGCAATCCCGGATCGAAATACAGCTTGTCGCCATAATTGACAATCCATTCCGGATGTTTGAAAGCTATGTGCCTGGCAGCCAGTGGCTCTTTGGCATTAAGGGCTACCCTGAAAGGATTCAGCCAGGCATGAAATTCCATATTTCGATCGTGGCATTCCTTGATCCAAAAG
>JACMKG010000050.1 GCA_014380255.1 Prolixibacteraceae bacterium
CCGTCAGCAGTCTGGACTACCCCTGTGAGCACACGCCCCTGTTGGACAGTGGATTCAGTGGACGAACCGGAAGCGTATGTAAAGGAATTGCCGGTCACCAATAGTGTGCTAAGTAGCACAAAGAGAAAGGAGAGTTCCAGAAGGCGGAACAGTTTTTTGAAACTTCCAAAACGTTGAAAGGTTCGTTCGTAGAACTTTTTTTTCATACTTTGAAATGTTTGTTTTAACTCCAAATACTAAATATTCTTATCGATTTGGAAAGCACTTGCGCTCTTTCCAAATTGTGTCAATTCGCCTCATTGTTTTATCTTTTATTTTGTTTGAAGTAAAGTATGATTCCATAGGTTCGTATTTTTGATAGAACTATTGATGCCTAAAAAATAAAACAATGCCAATTAGTGTTTAAAAGGTAGTTGAATTGGGATAGTATACGGACTGTTCCGTCAGAAGTATATAAAAATCATCAACCAGGCTCCTTGTAGTGTTGTAATTCCCTTTCCGAAGGTTGATGGCTGCTTGTAAAAATGCTTTGTTAATTAGTAAAATGACTGCCTTTGGGAACCTGTCTAATATTCAATAAATTTACTAAAATTACTCATTAATACCTACTTAAAGGAATTATTTTATTAATCGACAGGATTTTTCTCTTAAATAGACCGAATGTACAGATGTATAAAACATATGCTCAAGCACCTGAAAAATACTTAACACTTTTCCTTCTTCCGGTCATCGTATCCACCGGTTGTGACTTATAATCCTCAGCTAGTTCACTTATATTATTTTTGTGAAAGTTAATTCTTACGTTGAATTACAGGTTTCCTGGAGTATTGCATACAAATACAACAGAGGCTTCTTTGCTGAAGCCTCTGTTGTATTTGTATGCGGATCAAAGCCTGTATTTGATCCCTGAAAAATGGTATTTACCTGAGGGGTTAGAAGTGAAGCACTTCCTTGATTTTCTTGTAGCCAGTCTTGCTTACTTTCAGCCTGGTCTTGTCTTTGTCTTTCAGAATCACCACGTAGGCTTCTTTTTCGTACTGCTGGATCTCGGCAATGTTATCCACCTGAACGATGTACGAGCGGTGAATGCGGATGAAGTTCTTGGGATCGAGGTAGGTCTCGAAATACTTCATGGTCTTTTGTTTCATATGCCTTCCGTCGGTGGTATAAATCATCACGTAATCGTCCAGCGATTCGATGTAACGGATCTTGTCAACGGTGATGATATGGATCTTGTGCCGGTCTTTAACCACTACCCGGTCAATGTATGCTTCTCCGGGGCGGAAGTTGGAAAGCTCTTCCAGCTTATCCAGATTGGTTTCCTCGTGCTGGATATGATGCACCACCTTTTCAATGGCTGTCATCATCCTTTCCTTGGAAAAGGGCTTGAGCAGGTAATCCACCGCGTTCAGCTCAAAAGCTTTGAGGGCATACTGGTCGTAGGCCGTGGTAAAGATGATCTGTGGTTTGTGGTCAAGCAGTTCAATCATCTCGAAGCCGGTAATCTTGGGCATCTGAATATCCAGGAATACCAGGTCGGGTTTTTTCTCATTGATGGCTTTTACCCCGTCAAAGCCGTTTTCGCATTCCCCGATGATTTCAATATCGGGATGATCTTTCAAGTAGGAGCGTAAGAGATTGCGGGCCAGTTCTTCGTCTTCAATAAGTAGGGTTTGTAATTTTGCGCTCATGACACTGCTTGTTTTTGTGGTATGATTAATTGAACTTCAAAGCTTGTTTTATGATCGGTCACCTTGATCAGGTCAGGTTGACTGTAAATGATATTCATGCGTTTGCGAATGTTCCGAAGCCCGATGCCTTCTCCTTTTCTCTTAAGGGTGGATGAATCGTAATCGTTGATAATGTTTATTTTAAGGTTTATTCCGTCGCACCGACAGATGGTTCTGATGGTCACGGTGTCGGTGGTTTCATAAACCCCGTATTTAATGGCATTTTCAAACAAGGGCTGCAGGATCATATTGGGAATTTCAGCCTTCTCACAGTGTTCATCAATTTCAAATTCTGCATTGAGCTTTCTTCCAAAGCGCACCTTTTCAATCCCTAGATAAAGCTTGATATTATCCAGTTCCCTGGAAAAGGTGACCATCTCCTTCTCTCCGTGAGTCAGTGAATAGCGCATAAAGGTAGACAGGTTGATGACCATCTCCTGGGCCTTTTCAGGATTGCTTACCGTGAGCGAGGAGATGGAATTCAGGCTGTTGAACAGAAAATGAGGATTGATCTGTGATTTAAGGGCCTGTAGTTCAGCCTCCCGCAAAAGGGTCTTGTATTCTACTTCCTTCTTGATTTTTTCTTTCAGCGTCTGGTAATAATTAACGGCATAGAAGAAGATAAGGTTGATGGCATACATCAGGTAGCCGGCAAAGATCTTGGAAGGGAGGGCTTTGGTCAGGTAGCTGTTTTCTTCGAAGATGAACGGACTATAAATGGCATAGCTGATATAGGCCCAGATGGCACACAAGATGGATGCTGCGATGAAATGAAACAAGAGCAGTCGACCAGCAGAAACCTCCTCCAGGCTGTTGTATCGGATGCTGTACCAGATACTGGAGCCCAGCAAGGGAAACAATACATAGTTTGTGCTGGTATCAAGCAGTGAATAGGTGAGGGGCACATCGTACCAGAAAACCTGTAAAACGGTGTTGATAATGGAAATGATTCCCCAAAACAAGACATATGCGAGCAGTAGCCTGACGTTATTGGTTAAGGGGTGTTTCATCGCATCAGAAATGTTTTACTTCAACACCGCCAAAGATGGATACGCCTTTGATCACGATGGTCTTGGATGGATCGTAATACCGTTCGTTGAATGTTTCTCCCCGCTTATCGGTAAAGGCGCCGAACAGGGTGGTTACCTCGTTACGCACGTTCCAGTCCATGGGGATTTTAAAGCCGCAGCCGCCAAACACGCTCACACAGTCAATCACCGCCCCGTTAGGGCTTATAATGGCTTTGCGAAGGTCGAATTCCATGCCTCCGAAGATAGAGGTGGCCTTGCCTCCTGTAAAGTTCTGGGAGCTGATAAACACTTCGCGGCCCCCGAAGATGACAAAGTCATCAAAGTTACCCGTTGAATGGCTACTGGAACCTAAAGCATGGGAATCATTGAGTCCGTTGGGGTTAGCGGGACCGCTGGGCATTGGATCGGTAGCTGGCAAAACGGGCGCTGTGTGGCCACGCTGGCGGAACAAGATGGCTATTCCGACGGCTACCAGTATCAGGGGGATGGTGAGGTTCCTCATCAGCCTCTCTGCATCATCGTCTAAAAGCCTGGGTAGAAGGAAAATACCTCCTGCCATCATGAGCAGTACCCCGGCCCGTTGGTTACCCCCGATGTATGAAAGTGATCCTATGACAATGAGCAGCATAGGGAATGATATGATGATATCAACCAATGAGTCGGGGATCAGGTCCAGCTTCTCCAGAATAAGGAGCACCCCCATACAAATTAGTATGACACCAAAATAAAATCTCTTATCGCTTTTTCTTTCTTCCATGATGTATTTTTTACGTATTACAAATGTACTTTTTCTAATTTGCTTATCACCTTAAGATCGGTGAAATCGCTGAACTTATCGGTTAAGCGATTGATTCAGGTTTTCAGAATAGCTTGGTTAGAATGATAATGCCAATGATTATCAAAATCAGGGGGAAAAAGATAATCATCAGTATTCCCGGAATGATCAGAAAATGAGGGAGAATGATCAGAATCAGGAATACCAGGAGCAGGGCCCCGATAAAGCGGCGCCCGGCAATCAGTATGATACCGGCCAGAAGTAACAAAATGGGAAGGGTAGCCCCCGCCGACCAGTGCGCCAGGTTGCCAAAGAAAAGAGCGATCGCGGAAAAGAAACCCCCGAATCCGGGCAGGTTGATATCCCAGCCACTTCTTTTCATGATCCATAAAATGCCCACTATGATCAGAACATAAGCCCAGAAGGTGCCTTTGTTTCTTTTTTGTTCATAGGATCTTTCCATTGCCTGCTTGTTTTAATTTGAAGTAAAGATAACCCACCGGTATCCAGTTGGATAGGACGGATCGGTCAACAAAAGTTTAAAATCGGTGAATGGAGTAAAAA
>JACMKG010000343.1 GCA_014380255.1 Prolixibacteraceae bacterium
AAAAAGGTATTTTCCCCCATTCGGTTACCCTTTTAGATTCTATTTCCAACCTGACGGAATTTCAAACTTTTGTATCCACTTCAAAAGCAGAAAGGCTTCTATACATGGAATCAAGCTATTCCGCAAAAGAAAATTACCAGATAATTAGAAAATATTTTCCATACTTACTGGAACATACCTCGCACGTAGGAGGCGATTATTACGCGTTCAGTAAAGAGGGTCCCGGCAAAAGTGAAGAAATTATCTTTTCTGATTCATTACCTATCAAAAATGAATACGAAAATTCAGAGAATTCTGCTATTCCTTACTTTACCTTGGATTCACTTACAGAATACAGCCAATCGTATAGCCTTCCCCTGAATGAAATGGCAGTGAACACAAACAACATAATAGATATCCAGCTAAAGGTTAAAAGAATTTCCAACCATAAGAACTTGATATTGGTAGCTTCCATCAATGATAAAGACACGTCTATATTCTGGGGAGGAGGCAATCTTAAAAATTATATTCAGGAAAAGGATCAGTGGACCTGGCTTTATTATTCGTTTAAGCTTCCGAATGTAGACTTGAAGAATAAGGACGTAACTTTTACTACTTATCTGTGGAACAATGAAAAAGGCCATTTTTTAATAACGGATTATCAGATTCAGGTTAGATATGGCAACCCTGTTGTTTATAGTTTTGCCGTAAAAAATCTCCCTGCTTTTAATGCCGGGTTTATTCAAAAATAAGTGATTGCTTAACGACCTAATTACGAGAACTCATTAACCCAAATAAATCTTTAACCCATGTATTACATTTTATTTTACACCACCGTTGAGAACTATGTTGAAAGGCGCCAACCTTTTCGTGAAGAGCACCTGAGCCTGGCTCAAAGTGCTTATAACAATGGCACCCTGGTAATGGCCGGAGCGTTGGCAGATCCTGCAGATGGGGCTTTGCTTGTGTTCAAGGGAGAAAGCCCGGAGGTTGCCAAGTCATTTGCCCTAAATGATCCATATGTGAAAAACGGGCTGATCACTGAATGGAAAGTAAGGCCATGGAATGTAGTGATAGGTGCCGAATAGACACTTTCACAGCTTAAAAAGAACTACAGGCGAATCCGAAATTTATTTATCGTCCTTAAAGAAGGAAAAGGTATAGATTTTGATGAGATAAGCTCTAAATATTTGGATGGAAGTTGTTTCCCCATTGGAATAACTATCTAAAAGCCAATTGACATTGAATAATTCAACAATAAAAATCATGAAAGCGACCCTTTTAATATTAATCCTTAGTATCCTGTACACCGTATCAGGGGCCCAGGATGTAAAGGAAATCGTGCGCAAGGCCGATGAGAAAATGCGGGGCACATCCAGTATCGGCACCTTTTCGATGACCATTGAAAGGCCTTCCTGGTCGCGCACCATTTCCATGAAAAGCTGGACCCTGGGCAATGAATATTCCTTGATATACATAACCGCCCCGGCCAAGGACAAGGGACAGGTATTTTTGAAGCGCAAAAATGAGATGTGGAATTGGGTACCTTCTATCGACCGGATGATCAAGATACCGCCTTCCATGATGATGCAGTCGTGGATGGGTTCAGACTTTACCAACGATGATTTGGTAAGAGAATCATCGATCGTAAAGGATTACACCCACCAGCTTATTGGAGAAGAGACCGTTGATAACTACCCATGCTATAAGGTGGAACTCACCCCGCTGGAAGATGCCCCTGTGGTTTGGGGCAAAGTGATCATTTGGGTGACTAAAAAAGATTATCTGTGGCTGAAGGCTGAGTTTTACGATGAAGACGAGATGTTGGTTAATACGGAGATTTTGAGTGATGTGAAGAAAATGGATGACCGGATTATCCCTTGCCGCATGGAGATGATTCCTGCTGATAAGAAAGGACACCGTACCGTTATGATCTTTGATAACACCGATTTTGATGTGCCGTTGAAAGAAGACTTCTTCTCAATTCAGAACATGAAGAAGGTGAAGTAAGAAGGATTTACAATTATACGATTTACAATTTACAATTTTACGGGCTTACGATAAGTTATCCGGTTAATCATCTATAAAAAAATAACCAATATCCAATAATCAACGTCCAATGAGACAGTACTAGGAATTTGGAACTTGAAACTTGAAATTATGGGGACAAACATCAAACTCGCCTGGAGAAATCTGTGGCGCAATAAGAGGAGAACTTTGATAACGGTTGCTTCTATATTTTTTGGAGTATTACTCTCGGCCTACATGACTTCCATGCAGGAGGGCTCCTATGGCAAGATGGTAGAGATTGTCGTGAAATTCTACTCCGGGTACATGCAGGTTCACCATGAAGATTACTGGGAAAACAAGAGCATCAACAATGTATTTGAATACGATCAGGCGCTAATTGACCGAATTAAGACCCATAAAGAGGTTGATTATGTGATTCCGCGCCTTGAGTCTTTTGGACTGGCCTCGGCTGGGGAGTTAACAAGAGGAGCGGCCATTTTTGGAATTGTTCCCGATGTGGAGAACCAGCTGACAGGTATTGCTGAAAAAGTAGTTTCAGGCACCTATCTGAAAGATGGTGATGATGGAGTGCTGATCGGAGATGGGTTAGCTAAATTCCTTAACCTTCAGCTAAACGATACGCTGGTCATACTGAGCCAAGGGTATCATGGGGTAAGCGCTGCAGGCAAATTTCCGGTAAGGGGACTTATTAAGCACATTTCCCCTGAATTGAATAAATCAATCATTTACATGGAATTAAAGACCTGCCAGACCTTTTTGGATGCTCCAAACATGCTGACTTCCCTGGTGGTGAATGTGGCCGATAATGATGCCATGATGCGTACTCTGAAGAATCTTAAAAAGGAAATTCATTCGCCCTATTCGGTGATGAGCTGGGAGGAAATGCAGCCTGAGATCGTCCAGCAAATTGAAGGAGACCGCGCCGGCGGGGTAATTATGAAAGCGATCCTGTACATCGTGATTGCCTTTGGGATACTGGGTACCATCATGATGATGATTGCTGAGCGCAGACGTGAATTTGGCGTGATGATCTCCATTGGCATGCAGAAAAAGAAACTGGCCGTCATACTGTTCTTCGAAACTGTGTTCATAGGCCTTTTGGGAATTGTCTCGGGAATTGCCGTAAGCCTGCCAATTATCTTTCTTCAAAGTCATAACCCCATTCCCTTAACGGGGCAGGCAGCCCAGGTGATGGAAGATTTTGGCTTTGAACCCTATATGTTTTTCTCGACTGCCCCTGAAGTATTCTGGCATCAGGCCCTTAGCATATTTGTCCTTTCATTTTTGATCGGAATCTATCCCATAGTATCAGCACTGAAAATTAAAGAATCCAAAGCGCTGCACGGATAGGAACAAAGAGATTAACGATCAACGATTTAAGATTGACGATTTAAAAGGCAGAAACATTTGCATAGCTTGGAGATGAAAAAGATTAACAATTTTAACCATCTAACCATCCAACCATTTTACTTGAAACTTTGAACTTTGAACTTGAAACTTTAGACTATGATCGCATCAATAGCATGGAAAAATATATGGCGTAACCGGGTGCGCTCCTGGGTAATCATTACGGCCATCACTATTGGGATGTTCGCCGGAGTCTTTACCACCACCTTTTACAAGGGGTGGATGAACCAGCGTCTGGAATCAGGGGTGGAAACTGAAGTGTCGCACATACAGATTCATAACCCGGCTTTTAATGAAAACTTTGAGTTGAAAAGCTATATAGCGGAAGGTGAAACCATGGGCCAGGAGATTGCACAGCAGGATTTTGTTAACGGTGTAAGTCCACGCATGGTTGTTCAGGCCATGATTGCCTCTTCTGAGACAGGGGGCGGGGTTAAGATGCTGGGCATTGATCCTAAGAAGGAAAAGACAGTGACCAATTTATACACCAAAGTTGCAGAAGGCCAGTATTTTGAAGGCGTCAAACGCAATCCCATTCTAATAGGGCAAAAGCTGGCCGAGAAACTGAAGGTTAAGGTTCATTCAAAACTTGTCGTCACCTTGCAGGATTCGCAGGGCAACATTACCAGCGAGGCTTTCAGGGTGTGTGGCATCTATGATGCCTCCAACGGTATGTTTGAAGAACTGAATGTATTTGTATTGAAGACTGATCTTGCAAGGTTTGTTCAGCTGGATGAATCGGTGGCCCATGAGATAGTCGTTCATGTGCAGGATCATAACCTTCTTTCAGAAAATACCCAAACCCTTGTTGGCAAATACGATAAACTGCTGGTGCAGAACTGGAAACAGCTGGCTCCCGAACTGGGATACATCAATGAGATCGGGGATATGTATATCTATATCTTCGTGGTCATCATACTTCTATCTCTTGGCTTTGGCATTGTGAACACCATGCTGATGGTTGTACTCGAACGGGTGAAGGAAATAGGGATGCTAATGGCCGTTGGAATGAGCAAACTAAGGGTGTTCTGGATGCTTATGCTCGAAACCGTGCTGCTGACTATTACGGGAGGTTTTCTGGGGGTTATGCTTGGATTGGTTGTTTCTTTTGCCACCCAAAAGAATGGCATTGACCTGTCGTTTTACGCCAAGGGACTTGAGGATATGGGATACAGCTCACTGGTATTCCCGGTGATAGAGCCACGCATGATTGCAGTGATTGGGATACTGGTATTGATCACCGGCATTGTGGCCTCCATCTACCCGGCTCGCAAAGCACTAAAATACAGACCTGCAGAGGCTATACGAATCGATATGTAGGGAAGAAGTTCCAAGTTTAAAATTCGAAGTTCCAAGTAGCGCTTGGATCGAGGAAAGTGGATTTGAAAAGTTTGACGGTTATAAGTTATAAGTTCAAAGTTCCAGGTTTCAAGTGGCGCTTGGATCGGGAACAGGGTTTGAACAGGATGATGATGAATAGTTCCAAGTTTCAAATTCCAAATTCCAAGTGATGCTTTGAATGAGGGGAAAGGTTTTTTATAAGATTTACACTAAAACTACAGATATGTCTAAAGTTGAGCGTTTTGAAGACTTAAAGGTTTGGCAAATGGCCAGGGAGCTTTGTAAGGATATTCATAAATTCACTTTACAAGACTCCTTTTCAAGAGATTATAAGCTTGTTGGTCAGATAAAAGCTTCATCAGGGTCAATAATGGATAATATTGCTGAAGGATTTGAAAGAGATGGGAACAAGGAATTTATACAGTTTTTATCTTTTTCAAAAGGATCATCAGGTGAAACCCGATCACAGCTTTATCGTGCCATTGATAATGGATATATTTCCCAAAAAGAATTTGATATCGCCTATGCAAGGAGCCTGGAATGCAGCAAAATGCTAAAAGGCTTTATGATTTACCTGAAAGAATCTAAATTAAAAGGGAATAAATACAAAAAAGAAAACCCTTTGTAAGTGATTGGAGATATAAAAGAAAACTTGTTACTAGTGTCAAGTCAAGTATAATGATTCTCGTGAATTGTTTATATTTGTAAAAAAAGGAGATGAAAAAATATAAGGTAACACTCACAGAACAAGAAACCCAGCTTCTGGAAGAAATTACCAGGAAGGGAAAACGTAGTGCAATGATAATACGCAACGCTTACATTTTGCTCAATAGTAATCAAGGCTATGGAGGAAAGATGCAAAAGGATGAAGACATCGCTTGTTTTCTTGGCATAACAGTTAGAACAGTAGAAAAAATAAGGGAGAAGTTTATACTTGAAGGTTTTGAGACGGCCCTGTATGGTAAGGAAAGTACACGGGAATATAAAGCAAAGGTAGATGGTGATGTTGAAGCTCATTTGATAGCCTTAAGCTGCAGTGAGCCCCCTAAAGGCTATGCCAGGTGGTCATTAAGGTTGCTCTCTGACAAGATGGTGGAGTTAAAATATATCGATAACATTTCGCATGAAACGGTACGTACCATTTTAAAAAAAATGAATTGAAACCCTGGAGGGAAAAGGGTTGGCTGATATCACCACGAAACAACAGTGAGTTTGTAGCCCACATGGAACATGTACTGGATGTATACAAAATGCCTTACAATGCGGATTTTCCTGTAGTTTGCATGGATGTATCGCCCAAACAATTGATAAAAGAAACAAGGGTGGCCTTGACAATGAAGCCCGGGAAAGATAAAAAAGTTGACTTTGAATATGAACGCTGTGGTGTATGCAATATCTTTATGGCAAACGAACCACTTGCAGGCAAAAGGTATGTGCAGGTCAGGGCTACCAAGACTAAAAAAGACTGGGCCATCTTTATAAGACAACTGGCGGACAACTACTATAAAGGAGCAACGAAAATCAAATTGGTCATGGACAACCTGAATACACATGGGCCTTCGGCTTTGTATGAGGTATTTGAACCCGAAGAGGCCAAACGCGTGTGGGACAGATTTGATTTCGTATATACCCCCAAACACGGAAGCTGGCTGAATATGGCAGAAATAGAATTAAATGTATTGAACAGGCAATGCCTGAGTAGAAGAATCAATAACATGGAAACAGTTAAAGAAGAAGTGGAAGCCTGGTGCAATTCCAGAAATAACATGAATGCAAAAATTAACTGGCAATTTACTACAACCCAAGCAAGGGTAAAGCTAAAAACACTTTACCCGAAACTTAGGGGTTGACTTAACACTAGCTGCTGGCAAGAAATGCTTCGATCAGCAGTAAGGATCAATAGGAGCAGGTCTTGCCAGCAGCCAGCGGCTAGT
>JACMKG010000344.1 GCA_014380255.1 Prolixibacteraceae bacterium
TGGTTTTAAGTCTTTATCGGCACCAAATATTTTTATTTTTACCTCAAATACTTTTGCATCACTGTTGGGCATTGCCTGACCGATATTTGCCACAGCAATCACCTCTCCGTTTAACTGCTTCTCGGGGAATGCATCGATACCAAGATTTACTTTCTGTCCGTTCTTAATTTTAGAAATATCAATTTCATTGATATAAGTTCTTGAAATAAGGTTAGTCATTTCAGGTATCGTGGCAATGGTACTGTTGTACCACCCCACTTTTGAACCTACTTTAATAACTTCTCCCCAAGGAAATTTAAAGTAGGTAATTATTCCAGCTTTATGAGCCCTGACTTCCAGATTGGTGAACAAATTCTTAAGTTCCTCGTAACGCTCAAGGATCTGTCTGTAACTGATGTATCTGCGTTGCACCCTGTTCTCTTCCTGCTGCTTTTTCAGCTTATAGGCCTTTTGCTCCTGTTCAAGTTTACGCGCAGCCTTGTCGTTATCCATGCTGGCTTTTTTCTGGATAGAAGGAGATTCATAAATCGATTCTTCCATGATGATCCTCTTTTCAGCCATATCCAACTTGGCATTAACGATCAGGTCTCGCTGGTTGCTAAGATTAAGGTTCGAATCAATCTTTGAATCTTCATATTCAGAAAGCGTTCGTTCCATTTCATCCTGTGCCTGTTTGATCTGCTCCTCTACGGCTTTGTGATCAAGGGTTGCCACGTAATCCCCTGAATCAACCAAGGTTCCTTCCTCGACCATATCGGTAATAGCCAATTCATTAATGCGAAGATTACGGTCTCTCAGTTTTTCAGGGATTTGTATACTTTCCGACTTTTCTGATTCCAACTGTCCGGATGAGAAAATAATTGACTGGAAGGTACCACGCTCAACTTTTACGGTTATTTGAGTGGCATCAGTCTCCCCTTTAGCAAAAAACAAATAAAGAGTTAATAGCAAGACCGTTGGGATTGCTACATAGAGGATCTTTTTGGTATTCATATCAGATGTTAATTAGTATTTAGTTGCTGGTTAATATCAGTAGGCGAATGAACAAAAAATATTTATCGCTGCGCAATTATTATTTATATTTAACTTTAATAAAAATCACTTCAACGGGCATCTTTAGCTCAATATTTATGCCAAATATGTATTAAAAACATATGTTTTATTACATATTTTAATTAATTACTTCAATATTTTCTACTATTTAACACAAAACATATTGACAGAAAAAGGTTTCTTAAATATATTTATGATTTGTTAATTAAACATTGTCCTATATTAGCGCAATAAACCAAAGAAATAACCGAATGCGCTACTTCCTGATTTCCATTACCTTGCTAATGGTCATACAAGGTTATTCCCAGACTGATAAAATGACCATATTATCAGGAACTATAGTCGACAGCGATTCTGTACCTGTTCCGGATATGGCGATTATAAATACCAGAACATTAAATACGATACGAACCGATGAAAAAGGTTTTTTTCAGGCCCAAGTTACCGGGAATGATTCATTGCTCATCTATCATATTGCCTATAAAAGGCTCTTCATTACTAAGAAGGACAATGGCAAGCTCATCATAGTGGAACCTGAAATTAATGAAATAAATCAGGTTGATATAACAAATAATTATAAGCAGGAATTAAAAAATCTACAGGAAACCGTCGATGAGATCAAACGTGCTGCACCCCTGAAAAAACTAAGTAAAGAAGAAAGAAAATCACTCGTCACAAAATTTGTTGAAGAAAATGGCTCCCATAACAAAGGATTCAGTCCATTCTTCGGACCGACAGTTGCTGTGCCTATTGGTAAAATAGTTCAACTGACCGGATTGGACGCAAATAAGCGCCAACGTAAAAAACTTACCTCCCATTACCACTTGGTAAAACCAAGCCATATTAAAAAGAAAAATAAAATTTCAAAGGATTAATGAACTTATTAGGCCTAATATGCGTAATTTTATTATAAAAATATGCATATGAAACGTTTATTTTTTCTTTTATTGGCTAATATAATAGTTCTGCATGCCAGCGCGCAACACAGGGTAGAAGTTGAAACCGACGAAAAAAAGATGTCAAAGGGCAATCAAACGGCCTTTACCGTTATGATTCCTGATTCAAAAACAGCGGAGGTAGAAGCTCTGTGGAGAAAGCATGTCAATGTTCGCCCGGCAGGTGAACGGATTACGAACCTGAATACTCAGATTGGTAATATATTCAAAAGCAAAGAAAACAGATCCAAACGTGACCCTTTAAAGATGGTCAGAAATGGAGATGAACTGTCTTTCAGGGCAGTAGAGATTGACAGAATATCCAATGTCCCGATGGACGTTTATGCAAACCTCACCCAGCTGCCCGAAGGAAGCCAACTCAGTGTTTTTTTTCAATATACCGACTCCGTATTCATTAATGAATCGAATGTGGATGAAGAGCAATTTGCTTCGATAATGGACTATGTCCGCAACTTTGGAGTTGAAGCTTACAGGACGATAGTTAATAATAATATCAAACTGGCCAGCAAAGAAGTAACCAAGGAACAAAATCGATTAAAAGATCTTCAAACCAGCACCCTTAGGGAAGAAAAATCGATTATTCGCAATGAAACGGCTATACAGGAATTTAAAGAAAAAATTATTCAACTAAAGAATGACAGTGCCAACATGATTGAACCCATCGAATTGAAAGCAGAGGAATTGTCAGAACTACATAAAGATTCGGCCGAATACCTGGTAGTGGAAAAAGAATTGAAGGAATTGCAAAGGGAAAAATCAAGGCATGGCAGGGAAATAAGGATTTTGAAAACCAAGATCAAATCCAAGGAATTGGATATTCAATCCGCCAGAAATCAAATAGCTGAAAATGAACTGGAAGAGGAAAATCAGACCAAAATAATTGAGAACAAACAACAGATTGCAGAACAGCTTATCCGTGAAAAGGGAGAAATAGAATGACAAAAATTGTCTTAATGGTTGAATGGCCGGTGGCATTGAGCAAAGATATAAATCAATAGAGGGTGTCTAAAAAAGAGTAGTTCTCAGCTTCTGTAAGCTGGCAACCGGCTGCTGGCAAAGTTGCATGTTTCTGATTCATAGCGCTCTTGCCAGTTGCCAATAGCCAGCCGCAAACCAATGGTTGCTGCAATTAATCGTTTTCAGACAGCCTCATTTATCTTAAACAATCAGCAGCTTAATATCCTGAATAATCGACTGGGCCAGTTGATCGGCTTCATTCATCGAAGGTGCTTCGGCATAGATACGGATAATTGCTTCTGTATTCGATTTACGCAAATGCACCCAGCGGTCTGCAAAATCTATTTTAACTCCGTCAATATCGGTTACCTGTTCCATTTCGTATTTGATCTTCATCCTCACCAAAATATCATCTACATCGATATCTGGGGTAAGTTCAATCTTGTTTTTGGAGATGAAATAATCAGGATAGGTCTTGCGAAGCTCAGAGCATTTTAAGCCTGATTTGGCCAGATGAGTTAAAAATAAAGCGATGCCAACCAACGAGTCACGTCCGTAATGCGATTCAGGGTAGATGATTCCTCCGTTTCCTTCACCACCGATTACAGCATTGGTTTCTTTCATTTTGGCTACTACATTCACTTCACCTACGGCAGCAGCCATATAAGATCCACCATGTTTTTCGGTAATATCCCTCAATGCACGTGAAGAAGATAAATTGGATACAGTATTCCCCGGACTTTGACTCAATACATAATCGGCAATTGAAACCAAGGAGTACTCTTCATTGAACATGGAACCATCTTCACTAATAATGGCCAGGCGATCGACATCAGGATCCACCACAAAGCCTACATCAACGCCCTTGCTGCGGATAATCTCAGCAGTTACGGTAAGATTTTCAGGTAAAGGCTCGGGAACATGTGCAAAATGGCCGGTAGCCTCACAGTTGATTTCAACCACTTCCTTAACACCCAAGGCTTTCAACAGCTTTGGAATTACAATTCCACCCACTGAATTAACCGCATCAATGGCTACAGTAAACTGTGCCTCACGGATAGCTTCCACATCCACCAGCCCAAGTTCAAGTACTTGCTGTATATGTATATCGGTATAGTCTTTTTCAAATATCTCGCCCAGATCGTCCACTCCGGCAAACTCGTAGGCTTCACTTTCAGCAATTTCCAACACCAGGGCTCCTTCTGCGGCATTCAGGAATTCACCATCCTGATTCAGCAACTTAAGGGCATTCCACTGCTTTGGATTATGGCTGGCCGTAAGGATAATTCCCCCCTGGGCAGATTCTTCCGCTACGGCAATCTCTGTTGTGGGGGTGGTAGCCATTCCAAGATCTACCACCAGGCATCCCATTCCCGACAGGGTAGCCACGACGAGCGACTGAACCATGGGTCCTGATATACGGGCATCACGCCCCACTACGATGGTAATCAATTGCCCCGGATGTTGCAACTTAGCCCACTGGGCATAAGCTGCAGTATATTTTACCACATCCAACGGACTGAGCCCCTCTCCGGGCTTCCCTCCGATGGTTCCGCGAATTCCTGATATTGATTTAATTAAAGTCATAGGCCTTATAATTGATGATTGATTATGTATTAATAGATAAGTACAGTTGTTTTAATTTAACCCTTTATGCAAAGATAAGGACTTCGTAGGCTAAAACTTTACCTGATGAGAAAAGAATTGAACTTAAAGTTGATTTTCGGATAAACGCTATATCCTCTTTTAGGATCGTAGCTTATACACCAGATCCCACAACACGATTCCGGCGCTTACGGAGATATTGAATGAATGTTTGGTACCGTACTGTGGTATTTCAATGGCACCGTCACAAATATCAACAACCGATTGCTGAACGCCCTTTACTTCATTCCCAAATACCAAAGCAAGCTTTTGATCTTTCTCCGGGGTAAAATCAGGAAGCGAAATGCTGTTCTCCACCTGCTCAACTGCAAACACGCGGTAGCCTGCCTCTTTTAGCTTCATAACTGCCTCTTCAGTCTCTTCAAAATACTCCCACGGCACCGACTTCTCGGCATCAAGGGCGGTTTTGTGAATATCCTTGTTGGGAGGAGTGGCTGTAATACCGCACAACATCACTTTTTCGATCAGCAAAGCATCCGAAGTGCGGAATACGGAGCCGATGTTGTTGCAACTTCGGATATTATCCATTACTACCGTTATGGGGGTTTTTACTACTTCCTTGTATTCATCTACCGACAGGCGATCAAGTTCTGAGTTTTTTAATTTACGCATCAAAAGATTTACTATTAGACGATTTACTATTTACTATTACAGCTTGTACATTCAACATTCAAACAATTTACAATTAGAGGATTCACTATTCAATGTCGTTTCGTTAATATTTTAATAAATAGAGAAAAGATATGGCAAAAGAAGTTAGTACCATGGTATCGACATTTAAAAATCTTAGTTACTGTTTCTTTGATCTTAGTAAAAGGACAAACACCCTCTCAAACACAATCTTATTTATCTCATAATAAAATAGATAAGATTAGAGTACCGAGGTTATTGTTGGTTACTAAGATGTTTTTTAAAAGTAAGATTTTCCAAAAGCCCCATCCGATCCTAATTAAATGATCCATTTTCAACTGCAACTATTTAATGATGGATCCAAACATTCTTGTATTTCTAATTTCCATCACTAAACGACATTGATGTACAATTTCAATTCAAATGCTGGCAGTAGCATCAAATAGTAAATCGTAAATTGTCTAATTGTAAATAAAACTTACCAGTTCACTTTCTTCCTTCGCAAAGGCATGGTCATGCATCGGGCACCACCCCCGCCTCGGGCCAATTCAGAACCAGGAATGGTAACAACGCATTTCCCTTCCGGAATATCGCACAGACCACTTAATAAATCCTTGGCCTGTATAACCTGAAATCCATTGTTGTTAAGCTGGTCGATGGTATGCACATTACGTTCATAACCTATTATTTTACCAGGTGCAAAAGCGAAGAAATTAGCCCCGCTGTGCCATTGTTCGCGTTCCTGTGTCCAACTGTCAACCTCTCCCCCACATTTCACATGTTTCATATCAATGCCTAATTTCTTTAATGCCTTGGGAAGATTCTTTTCTTCATATATGCGGGATACTTCACCATTTTCAACTTCAATATGAATGGTATGAAAACGATTGGTACCCATAATAAGAGGTTCATATACCATGCAGGCGTCCACATCCAAAAATGTAAAAACCATGTCAAGGTGTATAAATGATTCCGGCGATTCGGGTAATTCCTGAACCAGGATATGACGCAGTCCATCTTTTTTAGCTTTCAGCTTTTCAAGAATAAAATCGATACCCTGAGTACTGGTACGTATACCTGTTCCGATCACAATCACATCCTCCCGGCCTACCTGAAAATCACCCCCTTCAATCGAGATATCCGGATAATTAAGAAGGTTTTCAGGCGTATTTGGATTCATGGTTGAAGTTTCAAGCATCGGATGATGGTTAAAAATTGCATCCATAATCACGGCCTCCCGGTCCCGCACCCTGCTTGCCATTTTTCCAATCAGAACCTGATTGCCATACGACATGGCTGCATCCCGGGTGAATAAGAAATTATGCAATGGACGCAAACTAAAACGTTCTATACTTAAATAACGCGTAAGGTTATTCCGTTCAAGGTATACCCCCTGTATTAACTGGCGTGCCAATTCTGTAGCATCCTGCTCCATTAGTTTGGGCAAGATTTCCATGGCCATCTCATTCTTGCAGATATCTTTAACCAAGGATGTTTTAACCGTTTCATCAGCCAGGATATCTGCCAGCAGGTCCCTTACCTCAAAAGTGGAAGTTACTTTACCCAGCACTTTTTTAAACATAGCATATTCTTCCCCTGCCACCGACAGATTAAGGATATCGCTGTACAATGCCCGCTCGGCGTTCTCAGGGGTCATTTCCTCTACTTCGAGGCCCGGGGTATGTATGATGACTCCTTCCAATTGTCCAATTTCAGAACAAATGTCAATTTTTAGTTGTTGATCTAATTGCATATTCCTGTTTTAGCGCATCAAAGATACAAACAATGATCGTCAGGATAAATAAAGTTGCTCTTTAATCGTTTCAGTTTTATAACATATGAATTATCTTTGCGTTGAATAGAGAAGCAATGAAACAGTTTATATTAATAGCAATATTTTTCTGGATGGCAGCATCTACTGCAAATGCTCAAGTACACGCTTCCCCTCATTATTTGCCAGGGATGAGGGTTGATAATGATACACTTCCGCATATCAATATTTCTGAAATAAATATTATCCCTAAGCCTAAGTTTAAATCGAAACAAGCAGAACAGCAATACTGGAAGACGGTTGTAAGAGTCAAAAAGGTATACCCTTATGCCAAGGAGGCAGCCAGACTCTATGCAAAATACCAGCAAGAAGTACCACCCGATACCAAGAGACGCTACCGGCGCACGTACATAAAAAAAGCAGAAGATGAATTAATGGCCCTTTACGGACCTAAGCTGAAACAGATGTCCATCACGGAGGGAAAAATCCTTATTAAGCTAATCGACCGCGAAACGCAGGCAACTTCCTACGATCTGATCCAGGATATTAAGGGGGGCGTTCCGGCTATATTCTGGCAAGGTGTAGCCCGTATTTTCGGCAATAACCTGAAGTCACAGTATGACCCCTATGGTGAAGACAAGCAAATTGAACAGATCGTCCGATTTATTGACATGGGGCTTATCTAAGGATCAGTCCAGATAGCCGGCGGATAACAAACAAAAACTTCCTCTAAGATAAAATCGTCCTTGCAAAGGTCCGATATCCCTTTGCCTTGAAAACCCCGTGGGGGTGTCTCTGAAATCATAAGAAACGTTCGTATCAATGGAATATTAACATACAGGAGAATGATTACAAACAACTTTAACTAAATGAATAATAACCACATAGACACATAGAGCACATAGAATAGTTTTTAACTATGTGTACTATGCGCCTATGTGTTTCAAAAATTTAAATAGATGAAAGTGCAGGTCGCTCCCTCAAA
>JACMKG010000345.1 GCA_014380255.1 Prolixibacteraceae bacterium
TTAAGTTAAGGATTTAATAAACAGAGAAAAGGTAAGACCAAAGAAGTTAATACCAGGATATCGACATTTAAAAATCTTAGTTATTGTTTCTTTGATCTTAGTAACCGGACCAACACCCCTCAAACACAATCTTATTTAATCTATAATTAGATAGATAAGATTGGAGTACCGGGGGTTATTACCGGTTACTAAGATGTTTTTTAAAGTAAGATTTTCAAAAAGCCCCATCCTATCCTATTTAAAGGATCCATTTTCAACTGCAACTATTGAATGATGGTTTCAATCATTCTTGTATTTCTAAATTCCTTAACTAAACGACATTGATTTACAATTTACGATTTAAGCTTTGAACATCGGCACGATCACTTCAAACGTTTTCAAACAATCAAACCTTTTCAACGTTTCTAACCATACAACCATTTTACCATATACCCATTCAATCCCGCAGGCAAATAGTAAATAGTAAATCGTCTAATTGTAAATGATTCTCTCTTTTCCCTTTTCAATCTTTTCATCGGCTATCTTTTGATCTTCAGCTTTCTCCTCAAGGCCTTCCTGTACTTTTTCCACCCCTTTGGTCAACTCCAGTTCAATGAGGAAAGGGAAGTGGTCGGAATGAAAATAAGGTAGCCTTTTAACCTGTACAACCGTGAAATGCGGACTATGGAACAAATGGTCAAGGGGCCAACGAATAAGTGGATATTCAGCATGAAAGGTGCTGAACATGCCTCTTCCCACTCTGGGATCCAGCATCTTGCTGATTTTGCGAAATAGCCTGGTAGTATACGACCAGGCCACATCGTTCATGTCACCTGTCACAATCACCGGCTCTTCCATATCCTTTACCTCCTTGGCTATGAGCAGTAACTCTGCATCACGCTCTACGGATGTCTCATTCTCTGTTGGACTTGGCGGTGCCGGATGCAGGAAATAAATAAGGATTTTTTCTCCTGATGGAAGCACTGCCCTTGCGCTCATCGAGGGAACATCATCTTCAATCAGAAATGATATTTTGGGATCAAGCAATACGTATTTTGAATAGACGTGCATCCCGTATGTGTTTTCCAATGGGCACTTAATGGTAAAGGGATACTCATCTTCCAGCACATCCAGTTTTTTCTGCCACCAGATATCGGTTTCAAGGGTTACCATGATATCCGGGTCATTCTCATCAATCAGGGCCAGCAGCTTTTCTACATTCCTGTTGGTGATCAGCACATTGGCAACCATTATTTTGATCTTATTCTTTGGGTCCAGCTCCAATGCCTCCTTTACTTCTTTTTTGTAGAACACGGTGTAGGGTATAATCCACCAGCCAAGGTATAAGGCGCCCAATAAGCCCAGACCTATGATGATCAGATTCCGCGTAATGGATAAGTCCCAGATAATAAATTCAATGACAACCAATGCTACCATGGCTACAAACAATTGCATGCGGGGAAAATCCCATCCTCTGATCCACCATATTTCAGATCGCGATAAAGGGGCGAGGGTAAATGTCAACAGTAAAAGTGTCAGGATTATAAATGCCATGAGTTTAGGATGTAATTCACAATAATGATTTTGAAAGGTTATTTTCTACTTAAATTTAAGGATTTAGTAGCGAAATTATACTATAAACCTTGAATTAAAATAACGCTGGGTGGCAGTTTAAGGAACCAGCAATTTGGATGGTAAAAGGGAGGCAGTTGGCTACTGGCAGCTAGCTACTGGCAAGAAATGCTTTGATCATGCGGTATCGCTAATCAGGGCATTTTTATTACTCAATGCTTACTGCTCACTGCCTGCTAGCAACTTGCTGCTGGCAAGAAAGCTTCGAATATGCAGTAATGCTAATCAAGGCTATTTTACTGACCACTGACCACTGGTCCGCTTGAGAGAAGGATGAACAAAAAGATAACTTTCTTCCTTTTATACGTAAACGTGCTATATGCATAACCTTCAACATAAAAATATGAAATATTATATCAACAGAAAAATAGATGCCACGTTCGAACAAGCTGTCGATCGGGTAAAGGAACTGCTGGAAATCGAAGGCTTCGGGGTATTGTCTGAAGTTGATCTCTCTGAGAGAATCAAAGAAAAACTGAATGTGAATTTTAGAAGATATAAAATTCTAAGTGCTTATGATACAGCATACGCTTACAAGGCGCTTAAGAAAGATGACAAGATTGGCATTATGCTGGCCTGCAATATCATTATTCAGGAATTGCGTAAAAATGAAATTGAAGTGGCAGCTATCGATCCGGTAGCCTCCATGAAAGTGATCAAAGACCATGACGTTGCAACCATTGCTGCTGAGATCAAAGTGAAACTCGAACGGGTGATTGCTTCCCTGCATACTGGGGTAGAATCGTATGGATTAGTCTAACAGGCCGTTTTATCATTCATTGTAAATACCTCTCAGATGATAGGATCGTTGGAGTCAGGCGTCCGAAATGTTGTTTATAAAGAAAATAATAATCAACTTTCGGCTATGGAAATGACTGAAGATAAACTGTATAAAAAAGCTTACCTGTTAAGCCTTTTTACCATCTTTTACAATCTTGTGGAAGGTGTTGTATCTATGTTTTTAGGCTTTGAGGATGAGACTCTTGTTTTGTTTGGATTTGGTGTCGATAGCTTTATAGAAGTGATGTCGGGCATCGGGATTGCCATCATGATACAGCGTATCAAAAAGAACCCGCTAAGCCCTAAAAGCGAGTTTGAAATCACTGCTCTGAAGGTAACGGGAACTGCTTTTTATATCCTTTCTGCCGGTTTGCTCGCAGGTATTATTCTGTCGCTCATTACGCAGCACAAGCCCGAAACAACGTTTTGGGGGGTAGTGATTTCACTTATATCCATTGCTGTGATGATATGGCTGATGCTTGCCAAGAAGAATACGGGCAAAAAGCTGAACTCCGATCCCATTGTCTCCGATGCCAACTGTACGAAGATCTGCGTCTATATGTCGGTTGTATTACTTATTTCCAGCCTTATCTACGAATTGACAGGCTTCGCCTATGCCGATGTGATCGGGGCTGCAGGTCTGGTTTATTTCTCTGTCTCTGAAGGAAAAGAAGCTTTCGAAAAGGCCAAAGGGAAAAGTTGTGACTGCTGCTGCGATCATGATTAAGGCAAAAGTAAAAAGGCAAAAGTAAAAAGTAAGTGAAAGCAAGGGCCAGTCATTAAAGATAAACACATAGAAATATAGAATACATAGTAAAAGAAGAAAAAATATTCAATGCTCAATATTGAATATCCAATAAGGAAATAAAAAGAGAATCAATCCTTCTCCTGAGAATTCGGGATTTGCCCTTGAATCCATCATAATGAAGGGATTACTAACCAATGATTATCCGTCCGGCATTGTCTGTCTATTGCCACCATTAGTAACTCATTAGTAACCCATCTGTAACCTTTCTGTAACCTCAGATACAGAAAGGTTACGAATGAGTTACCAATGGGTATCTAAAGCAGGCAAAATAAGACGAAAGGTCATAGAAAGTAA
>JACMKG010000346.1 GCA_014380255.1 Prolixibacteraceae bacterium
GGGCTATCTTACGTTTTCAAAATTATAGACCTGACATAGACCTGACATAGGCCTAACATAGAGTTTGTAGCTATGGCAGGTTATTTTTTAAAAGGAATCTGTTGGAAGGATTTTGAATGATTCATCCGTATTATCCAATATGTTTTGTACCTAATCCCATACCGTTCAGGCCCCTTGCTCCATGCTGATTTTTAGTACATAGCTTTCCCAACATTTGCGTTTGATCGGGGAAATTAGAGAACGGAGACGGGAGAATGGGAAAAGGAGAAAGCCGCGTAGCGGTTACAATAGGATAGCAAAACGTGATTAGCCACTCCCTTTATTAACCGCATAGCGGTGAAAGTATGGTAGTAACGATATCATCAGCCTTCCTTCTTTTTAACCGCGTAGCGGTGGCATTATGGTAGTAACAGCAAAACCCACAACACAGCTCGAAGCCGCGTAGCGGTGACAATATGGTGATCACAGTAATGAAATAATTATCTCGATTTTCAACCGCATTGACTAACCCTATTTCCTTTCAATCGTAGAAATCAAAAATATACCTTTCATCATATTCCATTTCAAATTTTCTTAACATCTCCCAATACTCCTCCCTGAACGTTTGTATTTGATGATGACTCTCCTGGTTCATTATATATTGAATTACATGATCTCGTTGACTTCGGGAATAGGTGAACCCGCTATATCCACGTTGCCATTCAAATCGACCCTTTACAAAATGATTCGAATTGATCCATTTGGAAGAATTGGATTTAACGATCTCTAAAACATCACACAATGGTGTAGTTGGGTGCAATTCAAAGAAAATGTGAACATGGTTTTTGTAACCATTCACCGCTAACGGATATTGTTTGATGTTTCTCAAAATGCCGGCGATATATTCAAATAACTGGGGTCTGAAATTCGAGGTAAGGATATTATCCCTTCCATTTACTGCGAAAACAGTTTGAACATTGAGCTGGGTGTAGGTATTAGCCATAACAGGTTGGAAATGAAAGTTTGATATTAAATTTAATGAAATTGCTGGAATAAAAGTTGCTGAAACGAAACAAGGTTTATGTATTTGATAAAAATATTTTTCTGTTTCGTGACTAAATATCAGTATCCTCTATTCTTCCAGGCTACCATACTATCACCGCTACGCGGCTCAAGGATTCATTGACAATCATCTTGTTACTACCATACTGTCACCGCTACGCGGTTGAAGATGGACAATATAAATCAAGCAAATTTTCAAAAACCTAAACTTATCAACCTTCATTTAAAATCTTTTTTGCTTCTTTTGTACTGAAATGAAGACAACTAATCAATCCTTACTATTTGAAGCCTGTGTAGATACACTGGAAAATTCGCTCATGGCTGAACAGCTTGGAGCACATCGTATTGAACTCTGTTCTGCCCTGGAACTGGATGGATTAACTCCTTCCCGGGAATTGACTCTGCAGTGTCTTCAGCAATGTTCGATTCCTGTCATGGCGATGGTACGGCCTCGTGGAGGTGACTTTGTTTATTCAGAGCCGGAGATCAGACAAATGGAATCGGAGATTGACTTTTTTAAAAAGGCTGGAGTTGCAGGCGTCGTATTTGGCTTACTGACCCCGGAAGGCGTCATTGACAAGCAGAATACCCGCCGGCTGGCAAAGTTAGCTTACCCGTTGGACGTTACTTTCCACAAGGCTATTGATGATACAGTGGACATTATTCATGCTTTCAAAGAACTGAATGCCATTGAAGGCATTACCCGTGTTTTAAGCTCCGGAGGGCATCCTACCGCATGGGATGGACGTGAAATCCTAAAACAAATGCAGCAATTACCAGAACGAAATATCACCATTATCGCTGCAGGAAAGATAAATTCAGCAAACAGAAATAGGATCGCTGAATACACCAGCATCAGCGAATTACATGGTAAACAAATCGTTTAGCAGTGGTTTATACAATTTCTTCCTTTAATAGGTTTTATCAAATCCGAGCTAATTTAAATGAATGTAATGATGATTGCTATTGGCAGAATGTTTAAACAATGAACAACCTGTAAGCCGGGCTGCTTGATGCATGCGTGATCCAAATGTTTCTTGTATCTTTGCATCCTCAATTTTAGCATTATGATTTCGGTTGATCAGTTGGTAGTTAGTTTTGGTGGATTTGAACTTTTTAAAGGAATTTCGCTGCTTGTGAGTCCAAAGGACCGTATTGGTCTGGTGGGCAAAAACGGGGCAGGAAAATCTACCCTTCTTAAAATCCTGGCAGGGCAAAAGCAGCCTAACGAAGGAGTGGTATCGGTTCCCAATGATGTTCGCATCGGGTATTTACCTCAGCACATGGTGATTGTTGACGGTCGTACTGTTTTTGAAGAGGCAGTTACTTCCTTCGAGGAAATCCTAAAGCTGGAATCAAGGATAGAGGAAATCAATCATGAACTGGCCACACGCACCGATTACGAATCTGCAGAATACCATCGCCTGCTGGATCATGTAACCGAATTCAACGACCGCTTTCACATGTTGGGCGGCAATAACTTTGAAGCTGAAGTAGAGCGTACGCTTATGGGACTTGGGTTCCTGCGTTCTGACTTTAACCGTCAGACCTCTGAATTTAGCGGTGGATGGCGTATGCGCGTTGAACTGGCAAAGATATTGCTTAAACGACCGGATGTGTTTTTACTCGATGAGCCTACCAACCACCTGGACATTGAATCCATTCAATGGTTGGAAGACTTTCTTAAAAACTATAACGGGGCCGTAGTGCTGGTATCGCATGACCGAGCATTCCTGGATGCAGTAACCAACCGGACCATCGAAATTACCCTTGGGCGCATCTATGATTTCAAATCCAATTATTCTAAATACCTGATTTTAAGGAAAGATCTGAAAGAGCAGCAGATGGCAGCCTATATCAATCAGCAAAAAATGATTGAGGACACTGAAAAGTTCATAGCCCGGTTCCGTTACCAGGCCACTAAATCCATTCAGGTTCAGTCGCGTGTAAAGATGCTTGAACGCATCGAGCGCCTGGAGGTGGATGATGAAGACAACTCGGCGCTGCGGATAAAATTCCCCCCTGCCTTGCGTTCAGGAACAATTGTGGCCGAAGCCAAGGAACTTACCAAGAATTACGGTAAGCTGAATGTGCTCAATAAGATTGATATCATTATTGAAAGAGGTGAGAAAATAGCTTTCGTAGGGAAAAACGGGGAAGGGAAAACTACCCTTGCCCGTATTATCATGAATGAATTGGAATACGAAGGCGAGATGAAACTGGGGCACAACGTAAAGATAGGTTACTTTGCACAAGATCAGGCCAAACGCCTTAACCCCAACCTGACAGTATTCGAAACTATTGACCAAATTGCCGTGGGCGAGATCAGGACCAAGATTCGGAACATCCTGGGAGGATTCATGTTCTCAGGTGACGATGTTGATAAAAAAGTAGCCGTTCTATCCGGTGGGGAATGTTCACGCCTTGCCATGGTTAAACTGATGCTTGAGCCGGTTAACCTGCTGGTATTGGATGAGCCAACCAACCACTTGGATATGAAGTCAAAGGAAATCCTTAAACAGGCTTTGATTGATTACGATGGAACAGTTATTGTAGTATCCCACGACCGTGAATTTCTGGATGGACTGGTCAATTGTGTCTATGAATTCAAGGATAAAAAAGTCAAGCAACACCTGGGTGGCATCTACGATTTCCTTCGACGCAAGAAGATGGAATCCATGAAAGAGCTGGAGAAAAAAGATACCCCTTCAACCGAGGAGGTGAAGGTTCAAAAGGTGGAAGAGACCGAGAAATACAGCTTTGAAGAGCGCAAGGAAATCAATAAGAATATCAGCCGGGTAGAAAAAACCATTGAAAAGACCGAACAGGAAATAGCTACTTTGGAAAAAATGATTGCCGATATGGATAAGATGCTCTCTGAGACCGATGGCTCAGACCCTGATATTTTCAAACGATACGATCAACTAAAAAGAGAACTCGGGCAGAAGATGTACGAATGGGAAATTCTGCAGGAAGAGCAGGAAGGCCTGTTGCAGAAGAAAACCTGGTAGGAAAAGCAGGGGGCAGGGGGCAGGGAGCATGGATCAGTGATCAGTGATCAATATTCAGTCCTTCAGCGCTTTGAACTTTAAACATTAAACATTGAATATTAAATTCAACAATAAATCATCATTAACCACATATGTACAACAACAAACAAGATAAGCCTGCCGATGATCTGATCTTTGGCATCCGCGCTGTAATTGAAGCCATTCAGGCAGGTAAAGAAATCGATAAAGTCCTTATCAAGAAAGGATTGATTGGTGATTTATTTAAAGAGATGTTTGACCTTATTCGTATACGTCAGATAGCTTTTCAGTATGTGCCCATCGAAAAGATCAACCGCATATCGCGTAAAAACCACCAGGGCGTACTGGCATTTGTTTCACCCGTTGCCCTCCAAAGGATTGAGGATATAATCCCGACCATCTACGAGGAAGGCAAAACTCCCTTGATATTGCTACTTGACCAGGTAACCGATGTGCGTAATTTCGGGGCCATCGTACGGTCAGCCGAATGCGCTGGAGTACAGGCCATAGTTATTCCCGATAAAGGTTCCGCACGCATCAATGCCGATGCCGTAAAGACCTCGGCCGGGGCTTTGCACTTGGTACCGATATGCCGCACCAGGAGCATGAAGGAAACAATCTCATTCTTGAAAGAATCAGGCCTAAAGATGATTGCAGCTACTGAAAAGGCAACGGAAGTTTATACCAATGCCGATCTCACAGGCCCAATGGCCATCATCATGGGTTCGGAAGATACAGGGATAGATCCACGACTGTTGGCACTGGCTGATCAACACGTGAAGATACCCATCCTTGGCAAGATTGAATCTCTCAATGTATCGGTTGCAGCCGGCTTGCTGATTTACGAAGTAGTGAGACAACGGGGATTGACAGAGATTATTTAAGATAAAACCTTCAGGTTGCTACCAAAGAAGTCAATCACATGATCTTTAATAATTTATTAATTTAAGATAATCGCTCAATGCAAAGATAATATTACCTTTGCAGCCCTTAATTTAGAAGATAATATACAATACAAATGATAACGGTTTCAAATTTATCTATTCAGTTCGGAAAAAAGCCTTTGTTTTCGGATGTCAACCTTAAGTTCTCACCGGGTAACTGCTACGGTGTGATTGGCGCTAACGGCGCCGGAAAGTCAACTCTGCTGAGAATTATCTCAGGAGACCTGGAAGCTACACGCGGTTCGGTAACCATGGGCCCTGGAGAGCGTTTATCTGTTCTGAATCAGAATCACAATGCCTTTGACGAATACACCGTATTGGATACCGTGTTGATGGGTCACAAGGAAATGCTGCGCGTCATGAAAGAAAAAGATGCCTTGTATGCCAAGGCTGATTTCACAGAAGAAGATGGTCTTTTGGCTGCCAAGCTGGAAGATGATTTTGCTAACATGAACGGGTGGAATGCTGAAAGCGATGCGGCCAGTTTACTTAGCGGATTAGGTATCAAGGAAGAGATGCATTACACCATGATGAAGGATCTGAACGGTAAGGAGAAAGTACGCGTACTGCTCGCCCAAGCATTGTTTGGCAATCCTGATAACCTTCTGCTGGATGAGCCTACCAACGACCTTGACCTTGAAACAGTGTTGTGGCTGGAGAATTACCTGGCCAACTGCGAGAATACAGTAATCGTGGTATCGCATGACCGCCACTTCCTGGATAACGTCTGTACCGATGTGGTGGACATCGACTTTGGTAAGATACGTGCATTCTCGGGTAACTATACTTTCTGGTATGAATCAAGCCAGCTTGCTCTTCGCCAGGCCGCCAATGCCA